>CAZJWE010000069.1:0-16687 GCA_964549265.1 uncultured Bacteroidales bacterium
TCCAACCCCCATAAATAAATCGCAAATTACCATTAAATTCGTGGTAGAACCAAAATTTATATAACAAACCCTTATTCTATGAGTGGCCTGTCAGTTATTTCATGTTTGCAACCAAACTCAAGGTTTAAACCAAAGTTAAGGTTAAATCCATGAAAATCGTATGGCATCAGGACGGCATTTTGGCTTTTGGCTGAAATAGATGCATCGGATGTATTGTTGGATGCATTATCAAGCAAATCATCTTCTTCTGACGAACCGCTAAAATCAATTTCGTTGAAGTCAACCGGAACATTGTCACATATCACATATAGGTTGAAAGGCCCTACTTTAAAGTTAAACCCAACGCCAATGTTCTTATAACGGTTGTTCATAAAAGAATATGACACTGCGCAGGAAAAAAAATTACTTCTAAAATTAGCAGACATTGTAAGTTGAGAAGTCAGTTGGCTATTATAGAGCTGGGTTCGTGAAATAATCCCCAGGCTTACTGTTTCTGATAATATATACCTGCCTCCAAAAAACAGTTTGGTGGGAAGAGGAGTGGTGTAGTTAAATGATGAACCGAGGAGATTCATTGTGTCAATGGTTTCATCGGGCTTTGTGGAGTCAATCATATGGTTTAAATCGGCTCCTCTAAAAGAAAAATCTTCTGTTTGTTCAAGATTTAATACATTTTTACGCCATGAGATAGCTCCCAGATCAACTAAGCTTAGGTCAAATTCAAGTTTTTCAGAAGGTGTAAAAATGAGGCCGAAATCAAATGCACCTCCCCAGTTGCTGGTGTTAAACATATAGTCTTTAATCTCTGATTCAGATACATCTGTTGTATCAGATATATCTTTAAAATAACCTTCTTCATCGTAATTTACTTCCACAAATGAAGGCAGTGTGGCATTTATATTGATTGATGAGCGGGGAATTGACCATTCGTCCATATCACTGGTGATTTTAAAGTTGTTAAACGATGATATATTGGCTTTTCCAAAAAGTATTTTTCCACGAAATCCAAATGTCCACTCATCATTTATTTTCTGGGATATGCCCAGGGCATATTCCCTGTAATGCGTAAAATTAAATGCTAACCCTTCCATATTCATCTCCCCTTTTGCATTGCCATCATCTTCAAAAAGCATAAACAAGTCTTCGGGATAACCGAGATAAGTATTAAATTTCTCTTTTATATCAAATGTTACATAATATTGATCACTGAAACGAATGCCAATAGATGCCAGATTAAAAGATAAATCATTTTGCAAATGATTTATGGGCTGTAATGTTTTAAAAAAGGCTTCTTTATCTCCTTCAGGATGCAAAAAAGTTATAACTGAATCATTTAATGTAGTTGACTGGGAAACAAAACTATTATATGTTAATCCATTTGTATTATATGAATATTTTAAAGGCCCTGCCACCGGACATCCTATATATACATCGCATCTGTGCTGCCGGGCAGGGTTTAAATAATTGGCCTGGGGTACTTCGTCCATAAAATACATGGTATTGACTTCTTGTCCGTAAATGTTACTTACAAAAGAAATAACCAAAAGAAGGATTACAGGTATTTTTGAGTTTATTCGTTTCATCTGTTTATAATTTATTTTCAAAGGTCATATGAAGCTCGCCATGAGTTTCATTTACTGACTTTGTGTAAAATCTAAATATATTAATAATAATCATGTAAGTTTGTGTCAAAAAATTTGTAATAGCTCGGTTCATAATTTTTTATCAATTTGTCTGAATGTAATATTAAAAGTTTTCTAAATCTTCATTGCTAACTTTATAATCTACATCAGCACCTATTTGTATATTAAATTCCTGATCAGCATATATTTTTATGTTGCGATTTTGATCTACTTCAAATGTTTGAAAATAAGCGCATAATATCATTTTTTTAACATCTTTCCATTTTTCAGCAATTTCTTTGCCTTCTTTAATGATTGAAATTTCATTGCTGCTTATTTCAACCACTTCAAAGTTATTATCCATTACAGCCGCTTTGGTTAACAAACGATAATCATCAGGATTGGCCGTTGTAGGAGCAAAAAGTGAATCAACATAATTATTATTTGAATCTGTTAAATATACCTGGCTTAAAATATCTGTAGGGATTCCATTTTCTGTGGAAATAGTTAGTGTTAATTTTTGGATAATGGATTCATCTCCTTCCACAGTAGAGGCGTAATCAAAGTCCACTGTATCCTTTACACTGCTGTTATCAGTCCACCCGTAAAACGGCAGTTCAATTCTACTGCCCAGGATAAGATTGCTATTACGTTGAATGAACTCATGCATATTTCTGGTGCCTGTAATGTTATATATTGTTCGCACGGTATAGCGCAACACACTTGGGTTGCTGTTAAAGGCTTCAGCAAAATTATTGAGGTTATCATCATTGAGCGTCCTGCTTGTATTCACATAATCACCAACTTGAGTCAGGTTAGGATAGTTAATGTCAAACGCATTACTTCCTATAAATTCTAATTTAGTAACAACACCGGAGTCATTCCGTGTATACATATTTTCAAATTGTACCTGCATGGGCAGGCCGTATGAATTTTCTACGTTTATGAACAACCGGGGGTCTTCAAAATGAAATTGTTTCATGCTTTCCAGAAGGTCAATGCCCAGGTTAATCGAATCTTCTGCCATCAACGTATCCTTACCAAAATAGCCAAATGCTGTTCTGTATTGTATTTCATTTAAAGAAACGTCTATATGGATTGAATCGGCAGGATCAACACCATTGCCTGAATTATCAAAATCAATGGTTATATTCACAGGTATCTGATTGGTCGGGCGAACGCCTAATGTGTAATCATATAAATCTTGTTTTACTGTTTTATTCGCTCCTGTTAAGTCATTGTCTATGATGTGTGTATAATGGTTAGAAGGGTTTGTTTCAGGCCTGAGTGTCGGCATTTCTATTTTAATTGTTCCGTTATGTTTGATGGTAGATGTTACATCAAATTGAATGGATAATTTATCCAGCACAATGCTGTCAATTTCTTCATTGTCTAATTGCAACACCAAATTTTCTTCAAATGTATGGGGTAAATATGTTGGCCATTGACTGGGGTCTTCAAGGTTTGGGTAATCGGCAGCAACATATCCCTCTTCATATCCCTGTACTCCAAAACTAAACTCCTGCATTCCCGTTTTCGAGGTGTCGCCGGTTTTGTAAACAAGATACAACAAGCCCTGTTCCGGTGCATCATACACGCCAACTCTGTTTTTCTGGTCGAATTGTGTCACCAACTCTTCAACAGTAAAGTTTCCATAAGCAACCGGTGTAATGATCCTCGAATCCAGTTCGACCCGTTCGGAAAATTTACTGTAATCATGATATTCTTTTACACAGGCATGTAAAATCAATAAAAGGCTTAAAACAGCACTTGTATAGATTAAATATACCCATTTTCTGTTTTTGTATGGTAGTGATTTCATGCTATCTAAATTTATAAAGTATAATTATACAAAAAATTATGACTACTTCCAACTATTAAGTTAAAAATATTTTGTGAATCTTTAAATTTATTAATACTAAATGAGGTAACACCCGAAAGCGGAAAGTTTTCGGTTAGTTCGCCATTGCTCATGAATAAATAGATTTTCCCTGTTTCTTTATCCGTTACACCCAATCTACGATCTCTTTCAGTAAAGACATAATAAAAAGGTTCGTTTTTTATGGTATGATGAAATTGATAATCAAACAATTCTTCTTTGTCCTGCTGAATGACTTCCAGTTTGTTTTCGTCAATAAAAATATAATCTTTTGAACCATCGGCATCCAGGTCATAATATTTAAAATAATGATTAGATGAATACGGGTGGATATTCACTTGTTCTCCATTTCCATTTAGATAAATATAATGGACAGTCCCATTTGTATCGGTTGTAGCCAAACGGGGATCAGGCCCTTTCATTTCAAGAAAGAAAGGGTTGTTTACTGATTTTGCAAAATGGTTTTTGACTGCCACTCGTTCTTCTCCTCTACGATTTAAAATATAAATTCTGTATTGGTCAGCAAAGACAATGTAATCTTTTGTGTTTATTCTGAAGTGCTGCACATTCGACGTTACCTGTGTTTCTGTTTTGTCAAATATCCATCCTTCCAATAAATTACCTTCTTTATTATAATTATAAACCTTTTTATTTTCACAACTTACAAATATACGGTATTTTTTATTTTTTTCATAATCAAACAACGAAATACCCGTTGTTGCCGGTGATCTTAATTTAACAGGATACCGTTCAACATAATTTCCGTTTCTGTCGAGCAAATGAATATGATTTTTTGTGCTGAAGAGCATTTGCAGATTCCCGTTTTTATAAAAATCTATCTGATAGATTTCACTTATTATTTTTCCATTGATCTGCTTTTTCCATAATGTCCTGCCGGATGGATTGATCAAATAAACATTATTATCCAGGTCCTGAACAACTATTTCATTCTCGCCGGTATGGTGATTCTTAACAAATGCAGGCTTATTCCAGACATTTGTATCCAAAACGCTCTCCCATTGAGTATTTGCTGTTTGCCTTAGTTTGTCATCATATTTAATGAACAAGTTATTATAAAACATTTCATTGCCTTCGGAACTGATTTGCAAAAAGCAGTTTTGTGCATTGCTTAAAACATCATAATGATCATTATAAAAACCCAGGATGTCTTCTTTTAAATAATCAGACAAAAACAACTTCCCGGTTGCAAAATTTATGTAAGCATAAAAATTGGAGTGCGATGATAAATATTTCCCTGTGTTTTTATATATGATATTATTATTGAATGTTTTACCAAGTGTATAGCGGTATTTAAAACTGGCAAGCGATTTCACAGAGCTTCCAAAAACAAGATGATTATCAACAAATAAAAAATGATCACACGATTTTTGATTAAAAACATTACCAAATAATGCAGGGATGAATGAAATTTCCGGGAACACATAAACATTAAATGTTTCGTTACGGTCTATTTGATGTTCTTTGATGTATTCTGATTCGGAAGTGCCTGTTCTACCGGCATGCTTTTTAATGATTTCTAAAAGGGCTTCTTTTGTAATGCTTTGCCCCTTTGTGTTCATAACAATAAATGTATTCTCTTCTAATGAATAATTTTTAAAATTCGTGAACACCAATGCGATCTCTGTATTAAAAAACCGCTTCAAAAGTTTTTCCGGAGTGGTTTTATAATGATTTTTAAACCGATCATTGACCTTTTTGTATAAAGAAATGTTCCCGGATTTATTCAAATATTGCTTATGATTTTTGTGGAAAGATTCTAAATCTTTAATTCCTAATGCAAAAAAACCACCGGTTGCGGAAGGGATCACATTTTCGAGGCTAAATTCATGTGAAGACTGGTTGGCTAATGTTGACAGATAATAATTAAATGAATCGTTAGCATAACTCAATCCATTAAACAAGGCGGCATCATTTTTGATTTTAACGTCTAATTCCGTCCAGTTTGCAATATGTTTAATGCCTTGTATTTTTTTTTCAGAATCAATGAATGTTCTTACAAAATCAGGCAGGTTCTGATGATTTATATAGATATTCGCTGAAACCTTTTTCCCTGCTGTCTTGGCAGTCTTTTTGAAATGCTGGTCATCTGTTATTGTCATGTCCAAACTGAGCTGTCGAATAGCATCTTCTAACAGGATAGACGAATAGCTTAATATAAAAATGCCTTTATGCATGGTATATGAAAAAGAAGCATACGATTTTCCTTTCTGAACAGGATATTTTACCTCATAAATGGTGGTTTGACTGTATTTTCGTTCACGAATATCCGCATTTGAAATATGTTTGTTAATCTCTTCCTTTATTTTATTATACATCGCCGGATACGGCAGGCTGATATAACCAATCGTCCCTACCTCACTCCGCCCCTTTTTGTGCATGGATAAAATAAAAGACTGGTCATTGAACATTTGTTTTACAAATTCTTCTGAGCGGTAAAGCGAATCCAAAAAGATTAATGTCTCATTAAACCGTTTACAAACAGGGATGTTTTTTAATTTATCCCACAATTTATTTTCATGCAAAAGATTTTGTGATAATAAAGGAAAATCGTTTACTTCAATGATAAAGAAAGCGTCCAGTGGAACAGCATCCAACGCATTGGTATATTGAATACGGCTTTTTCTGAACAGAAAAAAAGCAACGATTATTAAGGCAACAGCGCTTACGATAATGGTACTTATAATCGTTTTTTTATGCATAAAATCAATTTTGCTTTTTGATTATATATAATCTTATTTTTGAAAGCCAAAGGTATAAATTAATCATAGATTGATCAAGATAATTTAGTCAAATAACAAATATAAAACTTATTATTTTATTATCTGCTTTGGTGTTATTCTTTATTCTTTGTGTCCATAAAAATGGTGACCGGCCCGTCATTGATCAATGATATATCCATCATTTCACCAAACTCTCCTGTTTGCACATCTTGTTGTGTATCTCGCTCCAGTTGCTCAATGAATTGATGATATAAAGGGATGGCTATATCTGGTTTTGCAGCCCTGATATAAGATGGCCGGTTTCCTTTTTTTGTGCTGGCATGCAGTGTAAACTGACTGATCACCAAAAGCTCACCCTGCACATCATTTAAAGATAAATTCATAAGGCCGTTGGAGTCTGAAAATATTCTCAGTCCCGAGATTTTCCTGCTTAACCACTGAACATCTTCAGCATGGTCATTGTCTTCTATTCCTACAAAAATCAATAACCCCTTTCCTATCTCCGATTTTTTAATCATATTTATAGAAACAGAGGCTTGTAATACTCTTTGAATGATTGCTCGCATAATTTATTCTGTTAATATATTTAGCTGTTTGGTTGATTCGCTGCTAAGCGAATGGATAAGCCGATCCGTTTTCTCGGAACATCAATGTCCAACACTTTCACTGTCACCTGTTGATGTAATTTAACCACATCTGCCGGATTCTTTATAAATTCATTGGCTAATTCAGAGATATGGACAAGGCCATCCTGTTTTACACCTATGTCAACAAACGCGCCAAAATTGGTTATATTTGTAATAATCCCCGGGACAACCATCCCGGTTTTTAAATCTTCAATTTTATGTATGTCTGGTGCAAACTCAAACATTATTGCTTTTTCACGTGGATCGCGTCCGGGTTGTGATAATTCAGATACTATATCCCTTAGGGTTGGAAGCCCGGTTTTTGCTGTTACATATTGATTAATATCAATTTTTTTTATCTGTTCCTCATTTTTAATCAACTCTTTTATTGTGCACCCTATGTCATTTGCCATTTTTTTGACAACAGGATAACTTTCAGGATGAACGGCCGTATTATCCAGAGGATTATCTGCGTCGGGAATTCTTAAAAATCCTGCCGATTGTTCAAAGGCTTTGTCGCCTAACCGGGCTACTGATTTTAATGCTTCCCTGCTTTTAAATATCCCGTTTTGTTGGCGGTGTTGTACAATTTTTTCTGCTAAAACAGTCCCCAAACCCGAAACATAATTCAATAGGTGCTTGCTGGCTGTGTTCAAATGCACTCCCACAGTATTTACACAACGTTCAACAACAGTGGTGAGGCTGTTTTTTAGTTTTTGCTGGTTCACATCATGTTGATATTGTCCAACTCCAATGCTTTTAGGGTCAATTTTGACCAGCTCGGATAAAGGGTCCATCAAGCGCCTTCCAATTGATACAGCGCCCCTGACTGTCACATCATAATTTGGAAACTCTTCCCGAGCAACATCTGACGCAGAATAAACAGATGCTCCGGATTCGTTGACCACAAAAACCTGGATATCACGGTTGAATTTCATTCGTTTTATCAATTGTTCCGTTTCTTTTCCTGCTGTTCCATTTCCTATAGCAATGGCTTCTATGTTGAACATTTCAATCAGCGACGATATCTTTTTCATGGCCAGTGTAGCCTTTTTTTGCGGAGGATGCGGATAAATGGTTTCATTATGCTTTAAACTCCCTTGCTTATTCAGGCATACTACCTTACACCCGGTTTTGTATCCCGGGTCAATAGCCAAAATATTCTTTTGCCCAAGCGGTGGCCCCATAAGCAATTGTTCCAAATTTACGGCAAATACCTTGATGGCTTCTTCATCTGCAAATTCTTTTAGTTTAGCTTTTTGTTCATTTTCCAATGATGGTTTTAATAATCTTGAATATGCATCCTGGATTGTTATTGAAATTTGTTGCCCAATGTCATAAGGGCTCTTTACAAAATGCCTTTCAAGAATTTCAATGGCTTGTTCTTTCGACGGGGAAATAGAAATTTTTAATATCCCCTCCCTTTCTCCGCGAAACATAGCCAATATCCTGTGAGAAGGGCATTTATTTATGTTTTCCTCCCACGCAAAATAATCTTTATATTTTACCCCTTCCTCTTCTTTTCCCTTTTGTACCTTAGACATAATGTGCGCTTCCCGTTCAAATAAAAAACGAAGTTTTTTTCTTGCCTGTTGATTTTCATTCATCCATTCGGCAATAATATCACGGGCACCCTGCAAAGCGTCTTCAACTGTTTTGACCTCTCCGTTGACATATTGTTTGGCTTTTTCCGGAAAGTTAAAATCTTTTTGTTGCATAATGATTTTAGCCAAAGGCTCAAGTCCACGCTCCCTGGCAACAGATGCACGTGTCTTTTTCCTGGGTTTAAATGGGAGGTAAAGGTCTTCCAGCTCATTGGTATCGAAACATTCAGTAATCGTTTGTTTCAGGTCGGGCGTCAGCATTTCCTGTGCTTCAATAGATTTTAGGATGGTTGCTTTCCTGCTTTCCAGTTCCCTGAATTTATTCAGTTCATCCCGTATTTTTGTAACATCAACTTCATCCATCCCTTTTATTTGCTCTTTCCTGTAACGGCTGATAAATGGTATGGTGGCACCGGACTCCAAAAGATGTATAACATTATTTACAGGTTTGGGATCAAAACCTGTGGATTGAGCTATAATTTCTGTTAATTGGTGAAACATAAAAAGAATATTGTAATGGTTAAATTCCTCAAAAATAATATTTTTACTTTATCAGGCAGTGCAAATGAACCGAATTAATCATCATTCATTACACGATGCCATTGAAAATTATTATTTTTGTCAAATATTATTTATTTTGGTACTACTGCAATTTTTGTGGAAATTGTGTTTATTTTAGAATTTTAAATTCAGTAGACAAGAAAAAGAATCATAAACCGGGCCATGAGAAAAATTAGAATGGTCTTAAAATCAACTAAAACTACATAAAATTATGATCACGAATGAACAAATCAACAATCTTAAAGAGCGGCGGGATGCTCTGAGGAGGTATCTTTGACATTGATAATAAAAAAAATCAAATCCAGGATAAAGAAAAAATAACCCAGGAAACGGATTTTTGGAACAACCCAAAAGAAGCAGAAGAACAATTAAAATATATTGCTGACCTTAAAAAATGGACCGGTGCATTTGATGAAGTGAATATGATGATTGATGACCTTGAAACAATGTATGAGCTTGTTATGGAAGAAGAAGCCGGGGAAAAAGAACTCGAAGAACAATTTGTAAAAACAGAAAAAAAAATCGGCACCCTTGAATTACGAAATATGCTTCAAAATGAAGAAGATGCACTGGGGGCTATCCTGAAGATCAATCCAGGTGCAGGGGGTACAGAAAGCCAGGATTGGGCTGAAATGTTATTGAGAATGTACATCTTGTGGGCAGAAAAAAATGACTATAGTGTAAAAGAATTAGAACGGCAAACCGGTGAAGAAGCCGGCATAAAATCGGTAACCCTTGAGATTGAAGGGGATCACGCATACGGATATTTGAAAAGTGAAAACGGAATACACCGGCTTGTTCGTTTGTCTCCTTTTGACTCCAGCCACAGAAGACACACTTCTTTTGCTTCGGTATTTGTTTCTCCATTGGTTGACGACTCCATTGTGATCAATGTCAACCCCGCCGATATTGTGTGGGAAACATTCAGGGCAAGTGGAGCAGGTGGACAACATGTGAATAAAGTAGAATCGGCAGTACGACTAAAGCATATCCCTTCAGGTATTGTAGTGGAAAACCAGGAAGGGCGCTCCCAGGCAAAAAATAAAGCCAATGCCATGCGGGTTTTGCGTTCTCATTTATATGAACTTGAACTGCGCAAACGGAAAGAAGAACAGGAAAAAATAGAAGGAGATAAAAAGAAAATTGAATGGGGATCGCAAATAAGAAACTATGTAATGCATCCTTATAAACTTGTGAAAGACCTGAGAACAAATGTTGAAAAATCAAATGTTCAGGCCGTGATGGATGGCGATATTGATGATTTTATTAAAGCCTATTTAATGAAGTTTGGGGGAATGTAAATTTTAATTTAGTGTTTATATATACTTGAAATATAGTTGAGTGTAGTTTAAAAAGATTGAAAGTTGAAAGTTTATAAAGTTAATTGGATGATATTTAGGCTATTATCGGATTTTGCGATATTTTAATAACTTGCTGTATATTAGATAAATAATACTTTTTACTTTATACTTTATACTTTTTATACTGAACTCATAAATATTTAACCACTAAAATAAGGTTAGTACCAAAAAAACAAGCCTAAAAAAACAACCCCTTTGCAACCTTTTTGAATATTTATCGTTTAGAACTAATTAAATAATGATTTTAAAATTGATAATTAATGTTTTATAAAAATAAAAACAAACACAAAAAACAATAATTTTTTCTGTTTTTAAACTATTAAAAAAAATAAAAAATTGTTAGTAAATAAAAATATAATCATATATTTGTGCCTTAAAATAATTATCTACAAAAAAACGCTTAAAATAAGAAATATGAAAAAATTTTTTACTTTTCTAATAATTAACGGTGTAGTTTTGTTTTTAATAACAAATGTAAATGTATTTACCCAGGAAACTGAAAGCACAAGTTCATCTGGAGCACCTGTAAATTTCGGAGTTAAGGCCGGATTCACAATGAGTGGATTTATTAATGAAATGAAAATGACCTCAGAATTCACTAATAGTTTTATTCCCGGTGGCATGGGCGGAGGTTATGTTGAATATCCTTTTAATGATAAGTTTTCTGTTCAATTGGAAACATATTTCAGTCAATTCGGGGGAAGCTATTTAATGCTTGAAAATGAATCACGGTTTGGGCTTAATTTACCTGTAGACCCAAAATTCATTAAAAACAAGGTGACGTTGAACAGTTTGTACATCCCTTTATTGTTTAAAGCTCAGCTTCCTTTAGATATTGGAGGAACGCCTGTTTTTTATATTGGCCCTGATGTGACATATAATATTTATTCTGAACTAAGGCAGACATATATTGGCTATGTTTCAGGTTCGAGCGGGGTTTGGACATCCAACGACCGCTATGAGGAAGTGACGGAATTATATGAACCACTTGTATATGGTGGAACAGCAGGAATAGGCATTGAGCTTGATACTGACTTTGGTCTTTTGTTAATGGATCTTCGTTACCACAGAAGCATTACATTAACCAAAGAAGGCTATAGTTATATTGACCTCAATGACATACAGGAAGACCTTTGGTCTCATAGCTTTTATTTCACACTCGGTTACGGCTTTTAATTTTGTAAAATCAATCATATCCATTTAATTAACTTTAAATTCAGTGAATCATGAAAAGAACAATTATCAACATTTTACTGTTATTCACCTCTTTTTTATTCATACTTTCATCATGTAAAAAAGACGAATTTACAGAAAAAGATGCCTTAGAGGCACAACAATTATTTGACCTTATTGTACGCGTTTATGATGGTGCTACTGTTGAAAAAACAGGAGTATCCGGAGCACAAGTAAAAACAACTGACAAAGAGGGAGAAGTATTGTCAGCTAACACCAATGCCGATGGTATTGTAACATTTAATGATGTAAACATAGGCGATAATTCCGTTGTAATTATTAAAAAAGATGGGTACACGGCTGTGTCAACAGACATAGGTAATGCTCCATCTAATTTTAGGGAAAAACAAAAAACAGTGAATGTCCCTATTTATTCCACATCAGATTCTACCAAAGTGGCTATTATTAAAGGTAAATTAACCATTGACACAGATGTAACCAACAGGAAAAAAGAAGTGGTTCCCGAAGGAACAATGGTTAAAGTCAGCCGCTACAATGATGACAATAACGTAAATAATTGGGATTACAGCTTTATCGGTGCTACAGACGCACAAGGTATGTATTCAATTTATGTTCCGGTGAATGGTGAAGGAAATGATTACTTAGAGATTACCTATCCGGTTATTCAAACAAAACAAACTGCAGCAGTTTACGAAAATCCCAATACAAAACTCAATTATTCGGTTCAACAAATTGACAAAGTATTCGGGTTTTCAGGAAGTGCTGACGCTCTGGATGTTGTACCAAGTATTCATATAAGTGTTGCTGCCCCGACAACCGTTGGCAGCGGCTTGTCTTTCTCAACAAGTCCCAAACCCTCCACTCTGTCCTATTCCAGCCTCGAACTTGTTTATGGTGGCCAATATGACAGCACAGGCTTGCGATATTTTACCTTCTCAGCAGACCCTGATGGCAACGTGGACTCGATTCAAGTAAATATTGACCCAACCAGCCACACCATAACCAGTGCTTCTATTGTAACAACAAATGGAAAATACACTCAGGCTCCCACACTTGATTTAACAGGCAATGGAATGCAAACACAGGCAATCATTGACCTGGAATTTGAAATTCAGTATTACATAATGCTTGAAAACGGTGGTTCTGATTACAGGGAGTACCCAAAAATTACAGCCGAAGGGTCTGTGTATTCAAATCATTATATTGAAAACGAATATGACGATGATATAGTTGTATCTAATGTTTCGTTTGATGGAAACAGAAATTGGCTTACTAGAATAAAACTTGCCAATGGCACGTTTTATTCTACCTGGAACAGAGGTGATACCATTTATGAAACCGGTGGCCTGGCAACAGCATATCCTCCTGTTATTACAGTCATTAATAACGAGCTGGATCAGACATATGTTTCTGCTGATAGTATATCCATAAGCACCACTGACAGTACAATCCTCTCCGTTTCAAGATATAATAATGATGGCGGAAGTGGTTATGTTGCTACTTCACCTCCGGCAATTACTGTAACTACACTTGCAGGATATGGATCAGGTGCAGTCATTAAAAGCGAGATTAATAATGCAGGTGATCTTGAAGGATATACTGTTATGAACCCCGGACACGGATATGTGAATAATGTAAATGATTACGACGGAGACGGTGTTGATGAAACAGCAGTAAACCACTATAGCGGGGCTGTAAGCAATGCTTATTCAGATACCCGGTATATTTATAATGCTAAACCTGGCTCTGTATACCGTATAGACCTTTATTATGGAACAGGTGAAGACGTTGAAAGCGAAGATTATTAATCAATAATATCATACTATAAAATAAAAAACCCCAGGCAACTGGGGTTTTTTATTTTTCATATGTTTATAATTTGATTTT
The DNA here is from genome assembly GCA_964549265.1 of uncultured Bacteroidales bacterium. Lineage (GTDB taxonomy): Bacteria > Bacteroidota > Bacteroidia > Bacteroidales > JBBRXJ01 > CAYMKE01. The sequence goes on from CAZJWE010000069.1 coordinate 13,476, forward strand.
TAAAGGTCATATGGAGCTCGCCATGAGTTTAATTTGCTAACTTCGTGCAACATAGCCAAACCCTCAATAATCATGCTCGTGTGTGTCAAACAATGTTGTCATGGCTCGGTTCATTTGTCAACGTTATTTTTTTGTACTACTGCATTTTTTGTGGAAATAGTGTTTATTTTAGAATTCAGAAGACAGAATTTAGAAGACAAGTGTTTGGATCATAATGTTCGATAACGAGGCTTGCGCAGCCCCAAAATGCGGAGTTTACTGAAGTAAATGAGCAATATTGGGGCAAGCGTAACTAAGTTAGCGGACATGATGGAATGAACACTAAATAATATCAATTCTTAAACACTACCTTATCTTTCTCAATATCAATCGTGACTTTCTTATCCGGTGTGATATTTCCTTCCAGTATTTGTTTTGAAAGTTCGTTGAGTATGTTTCGCTGAATGACTCTTCGAACCGGTCGTGCTCCGTATTGAGGATCAAACCCAACCTTAGCCACCCATTTTTTAAGTTGTGGTGTAATGTCAAGGTTGCCGTTGTTATTGAGCAATGAGCTCACATGATCAAACTGGAGTTCTACAACATCTTCTAATTCTTCCTGAGTTAAAGGCCTGAACATAATAATATCATCAATTCTGTTCAAAAACTCGGGACGGATGCTTTGTTTCATGAGTGCCATGACTTCCCGTCGTGTATTTTCAAATATTTCATCTTTGTTGGACTCTTGCATATTATCCATATTTTTCTGAATGATCTGCGAGCCAATATTGGATGTCATGATAATGATGGTATTTTTAAAATTTGCAATACGCCCTTTGTTATCTGTCAACCTTCCATCATCGAGTACTTGCAGCAAAATATTAAACACATCAGGATGTGCTTTTTCTATTTCATCCAGTAATACGACTGAATAGGGTTTTCTTCTGACTGCTTCGGTAAGCTGCCCCCCTTCTTCGTAACCTACATATCCGGGAGGAGCGCCAATAAGCCTTGATACAGAGTAGCGTTCCTGGTATTCAGACATATCAATCCGTGTCATCAGGTTTTCATCGTCAAACATAAACTCCGCCAATGCTTTGGCTAATTCCGTTTTGCCTACACCTGTAGTACCCATAAAGATAAACGATCCTATGGGGCGCTTGGGGTCTTGCAGACCTGCCCTGCTCCTTCTGATGGCATCCGATACAGCAACTATGGCCTCGTGTTGTCCCACTACCCGTTTGTGTAAATTATCTTCCAGGTGCAATAATTTTTCACGTTCGCTTTGAAGCATTCTGCTGACCGGAATGCCTGTCCACCGCGCAACGACTTCTGCAATGTCTTCGGCATCCACTTCTTCTTTTATCAAAGAACCTTCCACCTGCAATTTTTCCAATTCCTCTTGCAGATGTAAAATTTCTTCTTCAGCCTGCTTAATTTTTCCATATCTTAATTCAGCTACCTGTTCATATAGTCCTTCCCGTTCTGCACGCTCTGCTTCAATCTTATATTGTTCAATAGTGCCTTTTGTTTTTTGAATTTGTTCAATAAGATTTTTTTCTTCCTGCCATTTCGCTTTCCGTTTATTCCGTTCATCCGATAAGTTTGCAATTTCTTTATTCAACTCTTTTTCTTTGTTTTTATCGCCTTCGCGCTTAATGGCTTCCCGCTCTATTTCAAGTTGCCGTATTCTCCTGTCCAGGTTATCTATTTCTTCGGGAACCGAATTGATTTCGAGCCGTAATTTCGATGCAGCTTCATCAATCAAGTCAATGGCTTTATCAGGCAAAAACCTGTCGGTGATGTAGCGCTGAGATAATTCCACAGCATTGATAATTGCCTCATCTTTAATGCGAACCCTGTGGTGTGTTTCGTAGCGTTCTTTAACGCCTCGTAAAATAGAGATAGCACTTGCTGTATCTGGTTCATCAATGGTTACTGTTTGAAAACGGCGCTCCAATGCCTTGTCTTTTTCAAAATATTTTTGATACTCATTGAGGGTGGTTGCCCCGACAGCCCTTAATTCACCTCTGGCCAGCGCAGGTTTAAGGATATTTGCAGCATCCATTGCTCCTTCTCCTTTTCCGGCACCAACCAATGTATGTATCTCATCAATAAAAAGGACTACTTCGCCATTCGAATCCACTACTTCTTTAACAACACCTTTTAACCGTTCTTCAAACTCTCCTTTGTATTTGGCTCCGGCAATCAGTGCTGCCATATCGAGCATAAATATCTGACGGGTTTTGAGGTTTTCAGGAACATCGCTGCTCACAATCCGGTGAGCAATCCCTTCTGCAATGGCTGTTTTTCCAACCCCGGCATCTCCAATGAGGATCGGATTGTTTTTCGTACGCCGTGATAATATTTGCAACACACGGCGAATTTCTTCTTCACGTCCGATCACCGGATCAAGTTTTCCGTTTCGGGCTTGTTCATTTAAGTTAACCGCAAACCTGTTTAGGGCATCGAATGTGTTTTCGGCAGTCTGGCTATTGACTTTTTCGCCCTTTCTTAACCCATCAATGGCCAGTTTTAATTCTTTTTCGGTTACTCCACTATCTTTTAGTAATTGAGCAATGTTATCTCCGGCATCCAATAATCCCAGCAATATATGTTCAATTGTAACAAACTGGTCACCAAAGTCTTTTGAAGAGTTGACCGCTTTTTGCAATGCTTTATTGGCGCTTCTGGACAAAAACTGTTCTCCACTTCCCTCTACCCTGGGATAGGATTCAATGATTTGTTCTACCGCTTTTTCAACGTTTTCAGAACGTACACCCAATTTTTTCAGCAAATAACTGGTTACATTGTTTTCCTGCTGAAACAATCCTTTTAACAAATGCCCTGTTTCCACTGCCTGGTGATTTTTTGAACCCGCAATGGTAAATGCCTGCTGAATAGCTTCCTGTGCTTTTATTGTAAAATTATTTATATTCATGGTTTATATCGTTTAAAATTTTTATTCCAAATTATTTTTTATTTAATATTTATCAAATATCCTGCCAGAGAACAATGCATTACTCAAAATGCCATATTGTCAGTTCAAAACCCACATTATGTCAATTTGTCATTTTTAATATAGAGGACTTCTAATAATTCCTTCGCATCAAAATTTTCAGAGTTTTTCATAGACAATGAAAATTTTTGCAGCACTATCGGGATAATGCAAAAAAAATTAAATAATTTTGGCTACACTCGGCATAGCTCAAGCAATCCTTCGTCAAGCTCAG
>CAZJWE010000070.1:0-16501 GCA_964549265.1 uncultured Bacteroidales bacterium
CTTCACCGGATGGGTGCCCGGCTACGGAGTCTCATGCACGAGATCCCCCCCAAAGTTTGTGCTATATTTTTTATCTTTCAGCTTTTTTAATTTATCAACCACTTCTTAGAATTGAGCCAAAGGGTTTAAAAGTAGTTACATAAGAGACATACACTAATTACTTAATCACTTAATCACCAATTACAAGTTACCAATCACAAAAGAACTACCACATAATACACTCCAACACCAATAAACACAACAGCTATGATGCGTCTGAACCAGATTTCAAATAGTTTAAGGCGATTGTATGCTTTGCCCACCCCGGAAACGGTATAAGCGATGAGCCAGGCAAATATGATTACCGGGATTCCGGTTGCAATGGCAAATACAACAGGCAAATACAGGCCGGATACACTGCTTACGGTCATCGGGATTAATATTCCAAAATACAATACGCCGCTATAGGGACAGAATGCCAGGGCAAATAGAACACCCAATAATAATACATCCCAATAAGTATGGTTGGTTTTATGTTGAAATTGTTGGGTTATTTTTCCGACCCCCGGGAATTTTATTTTAAGGATGTCAAGCATTAATAATCCGATGAGAATTAATAACGGCCCGAGTATTTTCTCCCCGTTCTGTTGAAACCAGCCGGAAAGTTCGAATTGGTCGGCTCCCACAAAGATAATCATAGCCAAAAGAGTGTATGCAATAGCCCGTCCTGCCGTGTAAATAACCCCATTGATAAAGACCCTTCGTTTATCTTCTACATCTTTGCTGATAAATCCGATGGCTGTAATATTTGTGGCAAGCGGACACGGACTGATGGCTGTCATTAGCCCGAGGATAAAAGCTGTAACGATTGGCCATGAGCTGTTGCTCATTAAATTTTGAAGAAATTCTTCCATGATTTTAATCCATTAGCGGATCAATTTTATTTTTAATGATTTGTTTCAGTTTACCAGGGTTATTCCTGGCATTCATAAAACCTGCCCTTGTAATATTAATGTTGGTTTCGCCTTTAACAATAAGCAAGGTTTGTCCAGAAACCCCCAATTCATCAGCTTTTTGTTCGCCTTCATCCGTTTCCAGGTTATAGGTTAAAAATTGCACAGCATCCCCGTAAAGCTCTTGCACTGCTTGTTTCGTTTCTAATTCAACGGCTTTGCATGTAGCACACCTTCGTGTAAAATGGAAATAATAAACTTCTACGTCACCGGTTTGTTGGGAAGCTGTATTGTCATTATTTTGTCCAACACATGACATACTAATACAAGAGATGAGAAATACGGATGTTAGAATTTTAATTGTCTTCATATGTTTATTTTTTATTGGTTAATAATTCGTTGATTTCGTTAGCAGAAGGCAGGCGGCCGGACAAAACCACTTTCCCGTCAATAACAAGGGCGGGTGTACTCATCACATTGTATTCCATTATTTTCATAATGTCTTCTACTTTTGTGATATTGGCATCAATGCCTTTTTTCTCAACGGTTTCCCTTGTGAGTTTTTCAAGGCTTTTGCATGTTGGGCATCCTGATCCTAAAATTTTAATTTCCATGTTATTATGTTTTATTGTTGACTTTGTGACACATTTATTTGAATGCAGATATTGTTATGCTAAAAATTCCTGTTTTACTTCTTTGAAATGTTTTTAGTTCATCCGGGTTCATGTATTTTAAGAGCAGCGAATCTGGTAATTCAATCTCTTTTTCCTTTAGGATTTTAATATTTTTGAATCCGCTATGGTTGATTATCTCAAGGTATTTATCTTTTTGTATAGCACCTGCAACACATCCTGCATACATTTCTGCATCCTGCTTAATGCCTTCGGGGAGTTCACCTTCAATGACCACGTCTGAAATACAGAAGTGCCCTTCCTTTTTCAAAATTCTGTATATTTCATTGAATGCTTTCTCTTTATCCGGAACCAAATTCAACACACAATTTGAAATCACCACATCATAAGTGTTTTCCTGAACAGGGATATCCTCTATGTCGCCTTTTATAAATTCTACATTGGTGTAACCGAGTTTTTTGTTATTGCGAACGGCTTTTTGTATCATTTCATCTGAAAAATCCAACCCGGTAACATTGCCATCTTCGCCAACCATTGCCCTTGCGACAAAGCAGTCGTTCCCGGCTCCACTGCCCAGGTCAATTACACGATCTCCTTTTTTTATGCCTGCAAATTCTGTTGGCAAACCACAGCCCAGGCTTAAATCAGCATCGGGTTCGTAACCTTCTGTTTTCGTGTAATCTTCACTGAAGATCGTGTAATCAGGAGTATCGCAACAACCGGATGGGCCGCAACAGCAATCTTTATTTTGTTGTGCGATCTGACTGTATTTTTTTTTAACAATGGATTTTAATTCTTGGTTTTTCATAATGATGGTTTTATTTGGTTATTATAAAAGTCATGAAAGTCATTTTTAATGTTATCGCGTATCCGGCGAAATTCCGACAAAACAAAATCTTCACTGCCGGTTACTTCTGCCGGGTCCTCAAATCCCATGTGCAACCTGTTTTTTACATTGCCTGTAAAGACAGGGCAGCTTTCTTTGGCGCCTCCGCATACGGTAATCACATAATCAAATGCATCATGTAAATAGTGTGAGGCAGGTTCAGGTTTGTTTTTGCTCAAATCAATGCCTTCTTCTTTCATTACCTTTACAGCTTTGGGATGGATGTGTCCACTTGGCTGTGTCCCGGCGGAAAAAACATCCAGCCGGCCATCAAATGATTTCAGGTATCCTTCGGCCATCTGGCTGCGGCAGCTATTGCCCGTGCATAAGATGAGTAGTCTCATTTTTTGTTTATATTTTTTCGTTTTCATTGAATAATTTTTGGAACATGCTTTTTGCTTTTTCCCAGTTTTCGCGGTTGATGCAATATTTTATATAGGGCGGTTCTATTTCTCCCTGGATAAGGCCCGCGTACTTCAATTCTTTTAAATGTTGCGATAATGTTGAACGGCCTATTGGCAATTCATCCACCAGGTCACCACTATAACAACAAGCATTCATTTGGGATAGTTTTTGCAGGATGTACAATCGCACCGGGTGTCCCATTGCCTTGGTAATCCTGGCCATTTCTTTGATTTCTGTTGATAATTCTATTTTGTTATCCATGCGTATTTCTTTATTTCGCAAAATAACAAAATGTTTTTGAAAAAGCCAATTATTTTTTGACTTTAATTGAAATGTATATGTTCTTTCTGCTCAAAGAAAATGACATTAAAACAAAAGATATAATTAATGCACATACCCGAATGGCTGAATTTTATAATACACCATATCCTTTTGCTTTTAAAGATATTTATACTTCCTGGAAGGAAATATTATTTAATTTCCTGATTTCAAATCATTTCAAATAATGCAGGAAATTATCCGGTGTAATCACTTCATACACAGAGCCGGGATAATTTTCTGTAAAATCTTCAGGAAATTTAATTTTTTTCTTTGGCTTATATTTTATTTCAAACGCTGTAAGTATGCCGTCTTCATCTTCAATATAATCAATTTCTTTTTGGTCGTACGTCCTCCAGAAATAACTATTCACGAATTTTCTGTTATAATGATTCATCTTCATCCGTTCTGTGATGAAAAAGTTTTCCCACATTCCACCCACATCATTTCGGTTTGATAAATCGCCAAAGTGGTTGATAATCGCATTCCGTATTCCCGTGTCATAAAAATATATTTTCTGACCTTTTCCTATTTCTTTTCTTAAGTTTCTGCTAAACGAAGGCAGGCGAAACAGCACGAAAGATTTTTCCAATAATTCGATGTATCGTTTAATGGTATGCACATTTTCTCCTAATAAGCCGGCCAATTCATTGTACGTCAATTCATTTCCGATTTGTAAGGCGAGCGCTTTTAATAAATTAAATATCAAATCCGACCGTTTTAGCTGTTCGGTCTGTAATATATCTTTATATAAGTAATTGCTTGAAATATTGTATAATTCTTCTTTTGCTTCTTGTTCTGATTTTCCAAATACTTCGGGATACAAGCCAAACCGCATTAAATTTGGCAAGCGTCCCCGTATATCTGCAATGTTATATTGCTGATGGATTTCATTTATTGATAAAGGGAATAATTGAAATTGCCTTGACCGGCCTGTTAAGGGTTCATTTATTTTATTGATTAAGCCAAAACTGGTTGATCCGGTGGCAATAATTTGTATACCAGGAAATGTATCAACAATGATTTTTAATATGAGCCCAATGTTCTGAATATGTTGCGCTTCATCCAATACCACTAATTTATATGAACCCAGAAAATCATGCAACAATTCACTGTTGGTTGTTTCCAAAACAGACCTGTATTGATATAATTCACAGTTTATATAAACAGATTTATCATATTTATCAACCAGTTGTTTGCATAAGGTAGTTTTTCCAACACGTCGTGCGCCATAAATAATGACTACTTTCCCCTTAAACAGGTTCTGTTCCACGTTTTTTTGCAGGTGCCGTTTAAACATCTTATTTGAAATTTATGAAGTTTACTTCACAAATTTAGCAAAATTTATGAAGTTCACTGCATAAATTTTTGTTTTTTTACATTCGCGGGGGCATATTTATGCCTAATAACCTGGCTGATGATTTGATGATGTCTGCCACGTTTTTGGATATGAGCAGCCGCATTTTGATGACTTCCTCGTTGTCGTTTCTAAGAATGGGGACATCCTGGTAAAACTGGTTGTACTGTTTCACCAATTCGTACATATGATTGGCAATGATGCCCGGATTGAAATTGGCACCGGCTTCGGCAATGACTTCCGGCAATGCATGAATGAGTTTGAGCACTTCTTTTTCCGGGCCAATGAATGGCAGGGTTGGATTGGACGACTCCGGAACGTCAATGCCCCTTTCCTTTGCTTTTCGTAATACAGATTGTATCCGTGCATAGGTGTACTGGATAAACGGGCCTGTATTCCCGTTAAAATCAACCGATTCTTCGGGGTTGAATGTCATGTTTTTCTTGGGGTCTACTTTCAGGATAAAATATTTTAATGCACCCATGCCAATGGTGTTGATGATGGATGTTTTTTCTTCTGTAGAATAGCCTTCGAGCTTACCGAGTTCTTCAGACATGCTTCCGGCTGTTTCAATCATTTCATCCATCAGGTCGTCTGCGTCCACTACGGTGCCTTCTCTCGATTTCATTTTCCCGGAAGGGAGGTCAACCATCCCATACGAGAGGTGTTTGATCTTATCGCCCCATGCGTAGCCAAGCTTTTTTAAGATCAGGGGCAATATGTTGAAGTGATATTCCTGCTCATTGCCCACCACATAAAGAATGGTCTCGGGTTTGTATTCTTCGTACCGCAAGACTGCTGTGCCAATATCCTGTGTTATATACACCGACGTGCCGTCGGAGCGCAGCAAAAGTTTTTTGTCATAGCCTTCTGCCGTCAGGTCGGCCCACACAGACCCGTCGTCTTGCTGTTCAAGCACACCGTCTTTCAATCCCTTTAGCACAATGTCACGTCCCTTTGTATACGTCTTTGATTCATAATAAATTTTATCGAAATCCACACCCAGGCGTTCGTATGTCTCATCAAATCCTTTATAGACCCAGTCGTTCATGGTTTTCCAGAGGTCTACTACCTCTTCTTCACCATTTTCCCATTGTTTTAGCATTTCTCTTGCTTCTTTGATCAATGGGGCGTTTCGCATGGCTTCCTGTTCGTCTGTGCCGTTGTTTTTGAGTTCTTTTACCTGTTTTTTGTATTCGGTTTCAAACATCACATAATAATCGCCCACCAGGTGGTCTCCCTTTTTACCGGATGATTCGGGCGTTTCACCATTGCCCCATTTTTGCCATGCCAGCATGGTTTTGCAGATGTGTATCCCCCTGTCATTCACCAGGTTGCTTTTGATCACTTCATGCCCGTTCCCCTGTAAAACAGAGCATATTGCATAGCCAAGCAGGTTGTTCCGGATGTGGCCTAAATGCAAAGGTTTGTTTGTATTGGGCGACGAATATTCGACCATAACAGGGTGTGTCCCGGTTTTTTGTGCGGCCAACCCGAAATCCTTTGTGCCGGATACTCTATTCAGGAAATCATGCCAGTATTGATCATTTATTTCAAGATTTAAAAAGCCTTTGACAACATTAAACCCGTCAACATTATCCAGATGGCTTACCAGGTATTCCCCGATTTTTTGAGCGCATTCTTCCGGTTTGAGTTTAAATAGTTTCAGCAACGGAAATACAACCAGTGTAAAGTCGCCCTGAAAGTCTTTCCGTGTTTTTTGAATTTGAATTTGTGGTTCCTGGATTTGTTGTCCGGTAAGTTCTTTTACAGCGTTTTGTACATGCTGAGTGATTTGTGTATGGATTGGGTTCATATGTTTTTTTTATGTTTTGAGAAGTTAGGAGTTAGAATTATAGAAGTTAGAAGCGGGCTATACACACTTTAAAGGTTTTTAGAGCAGAGGTACACTTTTTTATTACCCATTTGCATTATATTCCGTTTGGCATGTGTACGCCTACATCATGTTTATTTCATTTTTTAATTTAAATGAAGCATCTATGTAATCTTTTAAATGGGGTTTTAAAGCAGTTATTTTTTTCCTTAAAATATTTTCATTTTTTACCCCATTATTTTCCAGGTAAAAAATTGTACTGGTTATTTCCAGTTCTTTACTATCTTTATTATTTAAGAATTGAATTAACTCCTTATTATTAGCTATATTAAAATCTTTATCAAATGTTATTTTCTTTTCTTTGTTTATTTCATAATCATATGGATTCATGTTCTTTTCAACCAATATGTTTCGATCCACTAATTCATCTATTTCTAATTGCAAATCAGAAGAAAACGGCCCATAATAATGGTATTTGAATTTTTCATTAAAAGGCATATTTTTAATTTTCAAAATATAAACCACTTTTTGGAACTTAGTTCTTCCTTTAATATTTCCGGCTACGTCCAATAAAGTCATAATTCTTTTTAAATTATCATTTAATAATAATTCCATTTTATAATCCTTTTTTATTTTTAATTTCTAAATAATCTCTATGAATATAAGCTCTTTTTTTTCGAAGTTCATTATTTTCAACTTCCTTAAACATTTTATAAGGTTGTCTGTAAATGATATTCTCGCATAATGATTTTAAAATGCTGTCATTGGAATTTCTTATCCAGTGATTAAAGTGTGTGTACAAATTAAAATCATCAAGGGCCAGGTATGCATTAATATCATTGTTGTCATTAATAAAATTCGGGATGTTGTTGTTCAAAAAAGATATAGTCTCGTCTTTTTCGATCATTTCTTTTAATCGTTCAAATATTTTTTGAGTAATTACTTCAAACCCTCTTGTTGTTTTATGAAAATAAACTTGTTCATACATGTGGAATCTTGAAACAATAAATGCTTCAACTGCATGTATTCCCTTTTGTGCATTAATTAAGAGGCCTTGCCTGTTCTCTTCTGTAGTTATTTCACCAATTTCAATATTCTGAAATAGCCATTTTAGATCGAAAGATGCATAATTTACCCCACACATATAAGCATCCCGCAATAAATAATCTATCCTGTCTGCATCTAATTGGCTTGAAATAAGCTCCTTTGCCCATATAGGCTTAAATGAACCGTCTATTATATCTTTAATCCAATCAACAGAATATTGTTTTAATATTTCATCATCTATATTTTTTAAAATAGGAAAAATCCTTCCATTCTCATTTGAAATTATCTTTTTTGACATTTCTTCATGGTCAACTTTTGTTATCTTTTCAAACGCATGAGAAAATGGACCATGCCCAATATCATGAAGTAACCCTGCTAATTTCAATAATAATCTTAACTGTTTTTTATTTAATTCGACATCTGTGCCAGTAGGGGATAACACTTTTATTTTTTTTTCTTCGACATTTAAATTATCAAACATCTCTCCTACTAGAAAAGCAACACCTAAACTGTGAGAAAATCTGTCATGCACTGAAGCAGGAAAAGTGTAACTGGATAATCCAAGTTGTCTTATCCTTCTAAGTCTTTGAAATTCTGGTGTGTTAATAATTTTAATAATAGGATCATCTTCCTCTTTATCAAAAGAGATAAGACTATATATTGGGTCTCTAAAAACTTTATTTAAATCAGCCATGCTACAAATATATATTTTAAATATACTATATTTTATAATAAAGGCATGAAAAAATAACAAAAAACATGTTTATGTGAATATGCTAATTTATACATATTATGTAAAATTAATCATTGCTTTCATGACGCCATCCTGGTATTGTTCCACGAGGTCAAATGCATCTTTGGTTTGCTCGAATGTATACCGATGGGTTATAAATCCGTTTACATTGATTGTTTTGTTGGCAATTAAATCTATGGCCGGTTGAACGCAATCTACCTGCCTGCGGACATTTTGTATGGTGATTTCTTTATGACGCATTTTACTCACGTCAAAACTCATACGTTCGTTTTCGGGAATGCCAATGATCATTAATTTACCACCAGGTTTAAGTATTTCAATGGCCTGGTCTATGGCTTCCTGGTCGCCACAACATTCGTATACCACATCGAGTTGGTTCTGCTCCATTACGTTAATATCTTTTACAATATCGCGGGTTAATGGGTTGCCGGTATAATTTACATCCTGTTGCCGGGCTATTTTCAACCGGTCTTCAATCTTGTCGGTTACAAAAAATTGTTTTCCTCCGGCAGCTTGTGCAGCCAATAAGACACTAAACCCGATGGGGCCGAATCCTAAAATACCTGCTGCTGCATTTTTTAAGGGAATGGATTGTTTAACAGCATATACGCCAATGGACAAGGGTTCGGCAACTGCTGCTTCTTCCATGGTCATATGATCGGGAATTCTAAAACAGCTTGATTCCGGCATTATTATGTATTCAGACAAACATCCTTCGGCCTGGCCGGGGCAGCCGAGAAATTTCAACGACCTGCATGTATGGGGCCTGCCTGCCTGGCACTGATCACATTTCCAGCAGGGCATAGAGGGGTCTATAGCAATCCTGTCGCCCGCCTTGAAATGCTCTACACCATTGCCAATCTTCATGATGGTTCCTGCACATTCATGTCCGACTGTAAACGGGTATTCCACAATCTGATCTCCGATACGGCCTGTTGAATAATAATGGATGTCCGAACCACACACGCCTACCGTGTCGACCCGGATTAGCACTTCATCCGGATTATTGATTACAGGATCAGGCATTTCTTTGAATTCCATCTGGTGTATTCCTGTCAATTGAATTGACTTCATAAGCGTTCATTTATAATTCAGATTTACAAAATTAACAAATAATATAGACAGAGGTTCATTCGAAAGAAATAGTATTGATACAAAAGGGTTTAATCATAAAATATGGTACTACTGCAATTTTTGTGGGAATAGTGTTTATTTTAGAATTTAGAATTCAGTAGACAGAATTTAGAATACTGAATACTCAGGATATGGCTTCCACTAAATATGCAGTAAAACCTAAAATATTAACGAATCTTATTGGCCCGGTTTTTGCTTTTTTTCTACAAATTTTAAATTTATTTTATGAATTCGCGAGCAAAACAAATTATAACATATGCTACCCTGTTGATCATTGGGACATATTTTTTGATTATCGGGCTTGTGAAAGCAAAGGCTTTTCTTATACCTTTTTTTATAGGCATTTTGTTAGCAATGGTCATGCTCCCTGTTCATCATTTGTTAAGAAAATGGAAGATTCCGGAGGGGGTATCGTCATTGGTGTCAGCTTTTTTAATTTTTGCTTTGTGTATTGGTGTGTTTTTTATGATCAGTTCGCAGATTCAGAGTATTGCCGAAAAATTTCCACATTACCAGGAAAAGATACAACCAGATATTGAGCAGGTACAGCATTTTATCGCGCAAAAAACAGGCATATCACCAAAACAACAAATGAAACAAATGCAGGAAGCGCTTAATAGCCAATCGCAAAAGGGAGGAAGCATTGTATTCAAAGTCTTTCCAAAATTCATTGCATTTACAAGTAATTTTTTATTGGTGTTTGTCTATATATTTTTCTTTATGTTTTACAGGGGAAAATTTAAGAATGCAGTTCTTTATTTTATACCTGAGAAAAACAGGGAAAAAGGGAGAGCCATCATGGCCAATTTTGGCAGAGTGAGCCAACAATATCTTTTTGGTAGATTTATTTTGATCTTATTTCTTGCTTTGTTTTATGCTTTAGGATTGACTTTAGCAGGAATTAAATATGCTATTTTGATATCTGTTATAGCAGCATTATTAAGCCTTATACCATACATTGGCAATATAATAGGAGTGTTTTTAGCGTTGTTTATGAGTATGTTAACAAACGGTACAATTGAAGGGATTATTGGTGTTATTATTGTTTTTAGCATCGCACAGTTTATAGAAAGTTATATCCTGGAGCCATATGTTGTCGGACATCAGGTTGAATTAAACCCTGTTGTAACAGTATTGGGTGTAATTATCGGGGGCTTTATCTGGGGCATCGCTGGAATGATCATTGCAATTCCAATAATGGGAATTTTTAAGGTTGTTTTTGATAATGTGGAGTTTCTAAAGCCTCTTGGCTATTTGTTAGATGAACAAGATACGGGAGGGGGAGGTGGTTTTTTAAGAACCATTAAGAATAAAATGATGAGAAAAATGAATAAACAATGAATTCGGATTTTGCTTTAATGTATTGATAGTCAAAAATCTTTATTTTGTCTGAGGACAGATGGAGATTTTTTGCATGGTATTTGCACAAATTTGTATCAAACAGAATTAATAACCAAAAAAATTTAATTATGAAAAAAATATTAACATTAATATTCGTATTAGCAATTATTCAACCGGGTTTTTCTCAAAATAAAAATCCGGAGAACAAGGATGAAAAATTGAAACAAGCAAATCTTTTATTTGATGGAGAAGTGTATTACGTCTCTATGGATGGGAATAATAAAAATGACGGCAGCTTTGATGCACCTTTTAAAAATATTGATAAAGCCATTGAAGCAGCCAATGCAGGTGACCGGATATATGTTGCAGAAGGGACCTATTCAGGGTCTTCCGGATTATGTGCATATACCATTGATAAACCATTAGAGTTGTATGGTAGTTTTTCAAAAGATTTTAGTAATCGTGACCTGATGAAACATACAACAATTGTCCAGACCAGACAGGGATCCAGTAAAAATGACCATTTTATCTTTAAAACAACCCTTGATACAGACGGGCCAATTATTATTGATGGCTTCCTGCTTGATATGGGAGAACAACAACAATACAGCAAAGATAAACCAGATGGCGTATCATCCGGATACATGAAACGAACAGACGAAGATGATGAAGGGACTCCCAAGCGAACCGGGATTTATATGTTGGGCAATGAGCGGAAAATATCCAATAATGTGTTTGTGAATATGAGCAATGGCGCCATACAAATATTACAAAACAATGACGCCGATGGCATCATTGAAATTGAAAATAATGTATTTGTAGCATGTGCCGGTGATGCAATAGAAAGCGGAGGATTGCCTGGTGCTCCCAGAACTATTGAGATTCATCATAATACATTTGTCTTTAGTTTTGGTGAAACATACAAGGACAACAAAGAGGGGAATGCCATTCATTCAAAAGAAGATGCTGTGTTCAATTATCATGATAACATCATTGCTTATTCCTCTGGAGCCGGAATAGAGCATTTAAACCATGATGATGAAACAAAAATTGACTATAATTTATTCTGGGGAAACCGAAAAAGTGCACTTTTCACTGAAATGTCAAATGGTGACAGTGTATTTCTTTCTCCTGAAGAATTTCCTGAAGTAAAGCATCTTGAAAGCACAGATGAAAATTATAGAAAATTTGTTGATCTGTCATTGGATGAAGCATATCTTTTTCATTACTTATCTTCATCAATGGATACATTGAAAGAATATAACACAGATTTGGATATCAATAAGCTAAACGAGAGCATAAACAATAATAAAGACGAATATAGTGCGCTTGACGCACCTTTTTTTGCCAATAAATATCCTTTTCAGGAAGCATTGAAAATATTTGGTGCAGACAGATCACATGGAGCGCAGAAACCTGAACTAACAATACCGGAAGATTGATGTAATCAATCAATAAAAGATGAGACGTCACAATAATCCGGGTAATTTCCATGAATAAAAATACAGGATTTGCCGGCAATGGTATTGATAAGGGCTTTTGTATAATCTTGTGGTAAAGCGGGGCAGCCGAGGCTCCTTCCCAAGCGCCCGTATTTTCTTATGAAGTCATAACTCACATAATTCGCTCCATGCATCACAATACATCGTTGTCTCGCTTTATCATTAATGCCGGGTTCCATTCCGTCCAAATAGAGCGATAAGCCATGTTTTCCATAGTATGTTTTATCTGTAACAAAAAAGCCAAGCGAACTCATATATGAATTTGGAGTGTTTGAAAAGTTTTTGGCATATTCCTTTCCGGATTTTCTGCCATGAGCAACCAATACATTGTAAAGTACAGCCATGCTATCCATGTTAATAACCCACAGGCGTTTTTTATTTGATGACAGGCTATAATCAATAATCGTCAATATATTATTGTTAATCAGACTGTCATTGTGGAGGGATATATAGCCGGTGTATGCATTTTTGAACACACCATACGGCAGTGCACTGTCATTTAATGATTCATACACATAGATGCATGCCGAGTCATTAAACTCTCTGCTATTTGGTTGTGCATTGAGTTGAGCCGCTATAAGAAAAGAAGATATTAAAACAAAGAGATAAGCCTGTTGCATAAAAAATCAATTTTGATCTAAGCATTTAATGATAAAACTATTTATAAACATTATAAATTATGTTTTCGCAGGTATTTTTTTAAAAAACGACTGAAAATAGCATAAGGTACTACCCTTATTTTAGTGGTTGAATATTTTTACAGGACCTAAAATACTGTTTAAACAAATTGCAAGTTACCATTAAATTCGTGGTAGAACCTAACATAATTTATTGGGAATAGGTATTTAATAACAAAACATGGCATAGATATTGTTCATTAATAATTGTTGCAACATGGCCGGCCATTGTACCTTTTAACTATAGTTTATCATGATTGTTGTTCTGGGCAGGCACAACAATTCAATTTTTTTCATTTAGCTATTTACTTGGTTGTTTTGTTTCCATTTAAAAAAGAGGAACAGGATAAAACACGATTTTCACACACTTTTTAACTTAATTTATTAACATAAAATTATTTGATTTATGAAAAAACAATTATTAAAACACAGAGCATTTTTATCAGCCGGAATTATTAGAGGATTCTGAATGCATTTTAAAATGATATATTAGGTTGATTACAAATCAGGTATCCATCAGAAATGTTGTATGCCTGTTTTTATTTTAAAAAAAAATGTTTTAAAATCATGATTCATTTAATGAATAGATTTGTCTGGATATGGATAATGATCATTATAATGATTGTCATTACACCATCATGCCGGGTATTCAAAAAACAAAAAATTGACCTGAAGGTAGCAGAAAGAGAATTGCAGACAAAAATACAGAAAGAGAATCTTCCTGATTCAATAATCATTACCAATCATTTGAATGAATATGATAACAATCATTATTGGACAGCAGAAACAAAAGAATTTTATAGTCGGCGTAATAATTTACCGGCCTGGGAAACCGGCAAATATTTATCTGACAATGAAATGGATTTAATCCAGGCCATTGATTATGCCGAACACGAAGGATTGATGACAAAAGAATACAATTATTCAGAAATCCTGAATACTTTAAGTAATATCCGGGACTGTGAAAACACAGATGAATTAACCAATTTAACAGCCCGGTTAGACATTTTAATGACCAATGCTTACCTTACCTATGCCTGTGACCTTTTATGCGGGGAAATTAATCCCCAGAACTTAGAAGCATTTTGGGAAGTTCATCCCAAAAGAAAAAAAATACCTGAATACCTTGAGGAAGCATTAACCCATCATTCAATCCTTTCGTCATTGGATGCGCTAAAACCAGAGGCAGAACAGTATGCATTATTAAAAAACAAGCTTAAAGAATACAGGAAAAAACAAGAAAATGGCGGGTGGCCCGAAGTGGGGTCTTTTGATGTAAAAGAACTGGGAGATACTTCTGTTTATCTCATCAATGTGAAAAACTATTTATATGAAACCGGGTTTTTAGAAAAGAATGATTCATCTCCGTATTTTGACAGCAAGCTTGCAACAGCTGTTGCTAATTTTCAACAGCAACACGGGATTAACCCCGATTCTGTTATCGGACCAAACACCCTTGAGGAGATGAATAAAACCATTTCTGAGCGAATAGGGCAAATTATTATTAATTTAGAACGCTTAAGATGGATCCCTGATGCCAGAGGGAAAGAATATATTACCGTGAATTTACCAGGATTTACATTGCGATATTATCAAAATGATACTGTGCGATTAAAAATGAAAGCAATCGTTGGAAAATTGGAAAATAAAACCCCCTTGCTTATCGATACCCTTGAATTTATTGTGTTTAGCCCTGCATGGAATGTTCCCCGGAGCATATCCGTAAAAGAATTTTTGCCAAAAATCAAAGCCAATCCTAACTATTTATCCAAACATAATTATGTTTTGTTGAATGGATATGGTACCAATACAGACACACTCAACCCAAATGAAATCAAATGGGATTCTGTAACCAAAAAGAATTTTGGATACCGGATCATTCAAAAACCAGGACCTGGTAATGCATTGGGGCTGGTCAAATTTATTTTTCCAAATAAGTATAGCATATACATGCACGATACACCCGCTGATCATTTATTCGATGAAATTGAACGAGATTTTAGCCATGGATGTATCAGATTAGAAAAACCATTTGAATTAGCAGAAGCATTATTGAATGATTCAGGACAACATCCAATGGATTCAATCATGGCATATACACGCAATGACAAACCCAAAATCATTTTTTTAAATGACATTGTACCTGTTTATATTCTGTATTACACAGCATTTGTTGATAATCAGGGGAGGATGCATTTTTTGCAGGATATTTATGGTTATGATAAAAAACAACTTGCCCGTTTAAGGGAACTCAATGGGTATGATACGGATTCATTGTGAGTATTTATATAAAATTGTCAATCAGAGTTGACAATTTTATGTATATTTTGCTAAATATACCTGTTAAAATTGTATTTTTGTAGAAAATTTATGGAAATGGAAAAATTGATTCAATATTCTAATAAGCGAATTTCAAATGTGGATGTCCGGTTTAAGCGATATCTTTGGGATAAAATAAATTGGGATCAACGGCTTATTGCGATTAAAGGGTTTCGCGGGATAGGGAAAACAACATTTTTATTACAATACATTTATGAAAATGTATATCAAAATCCGGATGAAGTGTTATTTGTAAATGCTGATGATTTGTATTTTGCAAAAAACAATCTTGTTGATTTTGCAGATTATTTTGTCAAACGCGGAGGCAGGTATCTTTTTATAGATGAAATTCATAAGTATGAAAATTGGTCTCAGGAAATAAAAAACATATATGATTATTTTAATGAATTGCATGTTGTCATTACCGGTTCTTCAGCGCTTAACATGTATAAAGGCAAAGCTGATTTAAGCAGAAGAGCCATCACATACAAGATGCATACATTATCATTCAGGGAATTCATAGAATTAAAATATGGTGTTTCATTGCCTGTGGTTCACTTAGACGAAATAATACATAATCATAGTAAAATAACAGCAGATATCAATAAAAAGATTAAGCCATTAAAAATTTTTGCAGAATATCTTCAACACGGGTGTTATCCGCTATTTGTTGAGGGAATTGATTTGTTCAAAGAGAAATTAAACCAGATTATTTATCATGTACTTGAAACGGATTTGCCTGCTGTGGAAAAAATAGGATTCAATTCGGTTTATCATATTAAAAAACTGGTTTCCGTGATTGCAGAAATTGTGCCCTACAAACCTAATATCAGCAAATTAAGCAAACAGATTGAAGTAAGCAGGGAGACGCTTTTGAAATATTTATATTTACTTTCCGAAGCAGATATTTTTATGCTGCTCAATTCAGATTCTTATGGGATTAGCAAAATGAACAAACCGGATAAAATATACCTTCAAAACCCAAATCTTGTCAATATGCTTTCTCCCGCGATTGCAAATCCGGGAACAGTCAGAGAAACGTTTTTTTATAATCAGTTGAATGAATCGCATACAATACACCAGGCAGTGGAAGGTGACTTTATGGTAGACAATCAATATACCTTTGAGATAGGGGGAAAAAGAAAAACGCACAAACAAATACAGCATGTGAGTGATGCATATATTGCAGCAGACAATATTGAGTTTGGTGCCGGGAATAAAATCCCGATATGGTTGTTCGGGTTTTTGTATTAACCCGGGAAAAAATGGATTATAGTAAGCCAAAAGGTTTATTAATAGTTTTGGTTCTACCACGAATTTAATGGTAATTTGCGATTTATTTATGGGGGTTGGAAAAATAGTT
>CAZJWE010000071.1:0-16228 GCA_964549265.1 uncultured Bacteroidales bacterium
ATTCTATTGATACAGCACGTGACGAAGGGATAGAAATTGGAATAGAGAAGGGAATGGAGAAAGGAATAGAGAAAGGAATAGAGAAAGGAATAGAGAAAGTTGCAATAAATGCTTTGAAAAAAGGAATGACAATAGAAGACATTATTACTTTGACAGGACTGACAAAAGAACAAATAGAAAAATTAAAATGACACCACATGCCAGAATTCAGTTGTAAGGTTAAACATAATACCATTATAGATAGAGCTTGAAAAAAAGTATATTTTTATATGTGATAATAAAAAATTAGTTAAGCAAATTAATAATTATTACACTAATAAATCAAAAGATATTTACAAAATCATTCCCGGATAAAAACGCGCGTGGTGTTTTATTAAAATATTCCTTAAAGACTCTGGAAAAATGAGCATTTGTTTTAAATCCTAACTTGTAACCTAGCTCGGCTATAGAAATATCATTGTTCAACATCAGCATTTCTTTTGCTTTTTCCATTTTTATTTGCCGGATTAATTCGTTTGGTGATAAATTGATGAGTGCTTTTAATTTCCGGTTTAACTGGGCCCGGCTAAACCCGATTTTTTCCACGAGCATTTCAACATTAAAATCACTGTTTTCTAAATTGCCTTCTATCTCATTCTTTATTTGAAGCAGGAATCGTTCATCTCCAAAAGCTGGTTCCTGTATTTTCGTGTCGGCAATAAAAAAGCGTTGCCTGTAAACATGCTTCAGCTCATCACGAACTTGTATCAGGTTGTTTACCCGCGTCAACAGTATTTCGGCATTAAATGGCTTGGTGATGTAATCATCGGCCCTGTGCTTCAACCCTTCTACAACATCATTGTTTCCGGATTTGGCAGAAAGCAGGATAACGGGAATATGACTGGTCAAGCTGTTTGTTTTACTGTTTTGGCACAATGTGATGCCATCTTCTACAGGCATCATGATATCCGAGATAATCAAATCAGGTAACTCTGATTGTGCCTTATGATAGCCATCCCTGCCATTTTCGGCTTCAATCACATGGTACCCGGCTTCTGTTAATATGGATGAAACATATTGTCGCATCTCCTGGCTGTCCTCAACCCACAGGATGGTTTGTTTTTTAACGTCCTTTCCCGGGTTGATCTCAATAATCTTATTATCGTCCGCTTGTTCATCTTGTTTGAAATCAATTATTTCATGATTCGGTGCATGTATTGCAACCGTTGCCTCATCAACAGGGATCATCACCCGGAAAACTGTTCCACGGGGTTTGTTGTCATCAATTACAATTTGGCCATGATGCAACCGGGTCATCTCTTTTACCAGGTTTAATCCAATGCCTGAACCAACAGTTCCCTTTTCATTATTTTTGTCAAGCCGGTAAAAACGGTTGAATATTTGGTGTTTCTCCTCATCCGGGATTCCTTTACCTTCATCCGAGACAGATATGGACAATATACCGGAATGTTTGTTTTTATTTACGTTTCCCGTTGCTTCGTTGTATTGGATGCTTAAGCTTATTGTACTTCCATGAGGCGAATGTTTAATGGCATTGGAGAGCAGGTTGGCTACAATTTTTTCAATCACACTTTCGTCTACATCAACTCTTAATTCCGAAGGGCTGGCGTTGAAGTCAATTTGAATATATTTATCATCGGTTTCCAGGGTAAAGACTTCTGCTATGTTGCGAAGAAAAGAAACGATCTCTACATTGTTTACATGAAGGCGATAACTGCCTGTATCAAGTTTTCGGAAATCCAAAAGCTGATTCACCAGTTTAAGCATTCGTTGTGCATTTTTATGTATTAACGAGACCTGTGATTTAATATGAGGTTCAAACGGAATCGTCTTTAGTAAACGCTCCAAAGGACTGGATATCAAAGTAAGTGGAGTGCGCAACTCATGTGAAATGTCTGTAAAGAACCTGATTTTCATCTTGTTTATTGCTTTTATCTTATTTTTTTCAGCAATCTTTCTTTCCCGTTTTATGATTAGGAATACAATGAACATGGTAAGAACCAGGAAAATCACAATAAACATCACATACGCCGGCCATGTCTTCCACCAGGGCGACAATATTTTGATATTCAGAACTGCAGGGGTTTCGTTCCAAACATTATTGGCATCTGCTCCTTTGATCTTTAATGTATAGTCGCCCGGGGCCAGGTTCATGAGTGTAAGTTCATTCTGAAACCCAAGGGTGTACCAATTGGTATCACCGTACCCTTCGAGCAAATATTTATACCGGCTTTTATTGCTAAATGTATAATTCAGTGCCGTAAAACCAAGTCGTATAATTTGTTGATTGTGATTTAATGTTATTTGATCCGTATAAGTCATCTCATGCTCAAGAACATTTCCTTGTCCAGGTACAACCTTAATCCCGTTGATCCACAAATCTGTGAAATAGATGGGCATTTCATTCGGATTGTTTTGTATATCCTGAGGATAAAAAGAGGTGAAACTTCC
The DNA here is from genome assembly GCA_964549265.1 of uncultured Bacteroidales bacterium. Lineage (GTDB taxonomy): Bacteria > Bacteroidota > Bacteroidia > Bacteroidales > JBBRXJ01 > CAYMKE01. The sequence goes on from CAZJWE010000071.1 coordinate 2,452, forward strand.
TTCCCCTGCAACATATATTTTTCCATCATTATCTGCCCAAATGGTCCCGCCATTCAGCTGCAGGCCATTCCATGAAAAATAATTCGTAATCCCCTGTTTTTCGATATCTATCAACGAAACCGAGTTTTCGGTCTTGACCCATATTTGATTTTCATATGCCACCAATTCTCTTATTATCTGTGATGCAATGCCATCGTGATCAAAATAATGTGAGAATTTATTACGTTCGACATCATATACACTAATACCACCATATGTACCAAACCAGTACCTGCCTTTGTAATCCTGGACACATGCCCTCACCTTATTATTGCATAACCCTTTTTGAAGGTCATCACGAGCTTTTTTGAAATATTTAATATCACTGACATCTTTACTGAAAAGTATGGCTCCTCCATCACCATAAACGATCATGTTGTCTTTGTTATCCCTTAAGGTGCCATGGACAAAATTCAGCTCAATGTTTTTCAATAGGGGATAATCAATCATCTGTTGTGTTTCCGGGTCAACGACATCAATGCCAAATTGCGTGGCAATCCACATGTTTGCCCGTGCATCAAGGGTTATATCATTTACAACAATCTCGTTCAACCCGTTTCTCCTGCTTTCATCAAATGCAATCGTGTTATTTTTGATAATACCTGTCTTTAAATCTATCCTGGATATCCCGTGTATTCCTCCGCACCATAAGATTCCAGACGTGTCTATGCATACTGTATTCAGATCATTGCTTACAATTTCAGGATAAAGATAACGACGAATGACTTTACCATCGGCAGTACAGTGAACCAGGCCATCATTAAAGGTTGTGATAAACAGGGTTCCATCATGATGTTTCGCGAAATCGGATATATAATCTTTTTGGCCTTTCTCAGAAAACAATACCCTGTATTTCGAGAATTTATCCCTTTCCGGGTCATATTTAATCATCCGGCGGTTTGAGGCAACCCAGATTCTGCCTGCTTTATCTTCCAACAGATCAGACACGCAATCATCTGTAATTTTTCCTTTTATTGGGCTGAATTGATCATTTTCCCATTGATCAACTAAATACAAACCATCGGTGGTGCCAATCCATATTCGTTCATTTGCATCTACACATAACGAAATAATGTTCATTTGGCCGTCTAATTGATGTTTTAACCGGGGTGTGTTTAGATAATTTATACAGGTTTTATCTTTCGGATTAAAAATATTAATGCCCCTATCATAGGTTCCCAATAACAATTTACCATCCTGCAATTCTTCAACGGCTGTTACAATATTGCTGTTCAATCCCCGAATATTGCCCGGATCACGTTTGAAATGCTTAAATGTACCGTGTACAGGGTCAAAAAGCATGAGCCCCCCACCCCATGTGCTTGTCCATAAATTATTGTCTTGGTCTTCATAAATGGTTAAAAACGCCCATTCTGATTTTTTTGAGGTATCGGTAAAAATCGGTTCGGGATAATATGTTTCAAATGTGTATTGTCCGGAATCCTGTTTTACCAACTTTTTCAATCCAAAGCCTGTGCACAGCCAAAAATTTTTCCTGTTATCACAAAGCAAAGCTCTAACACCGTTGCTTAGATGTTGATTATCATTTTCCTGCTGAAATTTGTATCGTTGAAAACAATCTTTTTCACGAATATACCGATTGATACCTGAACTTGTTCCAATCCATAAATTATGCTCTGCATCTTCCCGGATTGCAGTAATGTAATTGTCATTAATGCTGGTGGTATCTTCATTACTGAATTTATAGGTTATCATTCGGGATGCATCATAACGGTTTAGGCCATCAATGGTACCCACCCATATGAATCCATAATGATCCTGGTAAATACAGGTGATATTATTGGATTCCAAACCATCTTTCCTGGTAAATTCGGTAAATTGAAGCTCTTGTGCGGTAAGCTGAACCAGGCTGATAAAAAAAAATAAAATGTGAAGTCTCAATATCATCGCATCATTTAATATACATCAAATATACTAATTTTAAACGTATAATGACTCCTTCGATGCATTAAAAGCATTTAGAAAAAGCAGGCAGGAAAAAGTTATGATTATGTCACCCCTTCGGGGTTTTTATTTATCGTTTTTTTCTTGTTACAATCGTTTCATCTCTTCTTGATTGATATTATTCATTCAAAGCCCGTCTGAATGATTTTTATTTTTAATTACAAACAGGAACATCCATTTACAAACGAATTTGCCTGAAAACAGGACTCTCTTAGATTAGAGACAAAACCTGTCTTCAGGCAAATTTGTTACATTTTAATAATTTAAGGTGATCTGGGTATTTATCTACATACAAGTTACACATCACGCATTACGTATCACACTTCACCTACCTCTCTATCTCTTCTATCTCATCCTTAATCTTCTCCCATGTTTCTTTATTCATCTTGGCGCCAATGGTTTCGATGACATTACCGCCCATCACGGCTCCAATTTTCCCACATTGCTCTAAAGACAACCCTTTGGTTAGCCCGTAGATGAAACCTGCGGCATAGAGGTCACCTGCGCCGGTTGTATCAACCGGTTTTACATTGATGCTGTCAATTTTTATTTTATTATCTTTTTGTTTGATGAATGAACCGTCTTTACCGACTTTTACAATGGCTATTTCGCAGTCTTGAGCAATCACATCAAGGGCTTCTTCCGGTTCTTTTCCGGTAAAGGCACGTGCTTCTTCTTCGTTGGCAAATACTATATCCACATATTTTTTAACATTTTCTTTCAGAAATTCAATATTGTCTTCTACAACATTGAAACTTGCCAGATCGAGGGATATTTTAATATTGTTTTCTTTGGCCAGTTTTAAGGCTTTTTCAAGCAGTTTATTATTTTGAACGAGATATCCTTCCACATGAAAGTAATCATAATCACTAAAAAGTGAACTGGTAATATCATCTGCACTCAACTCAACGGCTGCTCCTAAATAAGTGGCAAAAGTGCGTTCCGAATCAGGACTCACAAGGGTGATAGCTCTACCTGATGCGGTTGTACTTAGTGAAAGGATCGTCGAAATATTTTTGATTTCCATGTCTTTTTGAAAAAAGTCACCGGTATCATCATCGCCCACTTTCCCGATATAACCGGTTTCTATTCCTAGGTTGGCCAGTCCGTGAATTGTATTTGCAGCAGACCCTCCTGAAGCCTGAAAATGATCAAGCCCCAACTCTCCGGTTAATTGAATGATCTTTTCTCCAATGGTCATATCAGTTAATTGCATGCTTCCTTTTACAAGGTTAAATTCTTCCAATAATTGGTCGTCATTTAATTTAATGAGTATATCAACCAATGCATTTCCTATTGCCAGTACTTTAGACATATTCTTTATTTTTTAAAAGTAAAAAAGAGAAAAGAGGCTGACCAAAAAGTCAAAGATTGCATTCTTTCAGCTAAAACACAAAAAACAAATACTTAATATGAATTTGTTTTTTGTAAAAAAAATTGTGCTTTAGTGTTTTTGTGGCAAAAATGAACTATTTGAACAGCCTCTTTACATTTTATATATTAAATGCCAAAGGCTTCTTTAATTTTATCAACATAATCGAGTTTTTCCCATGTAAATGTTTCAAACTCTTTCTTTTCGCCATTGATTTCCACTACTTTTTTACCTGGTTTACGCCCAAGGTGTCCATAAGCAGCTGTTTCTTCAAATATTGGGTTTCTCAATCCAAAGCGGTTAACAATTGCATTTGGCCGTAAATCAAATACCTGGTTTACTTTATCTGCGATTTCATAATCACTGACATTGACTTTTGATGTTCCGAATGTATCAACATGGATACTCACGGGGTCTGCTACACCAATAGCATACGCCAACTGAACTTGAACTTCATCGGCAACACCTGCTGCAACGAGGTTTTTAGCGATATGCCTTGCAGCATAAGCAGCGGATCTGTCTACTTTTGACGAATCTTTACCTGAGAAAGCACCGCCACCATGAGCACCTCTTCCACCATACGTGTCAACGATGATTTTACGTCCTGTCAGTCCGGTATCGCCATGAGGTCCGCCAATGACAAATTTCCCTGTTGGATTTACAAAATATTTGATGTCATCATCAAAAAGCTTCTGTACATCTGCGGGATAGCTTTCAATCACTTTTGGCATCAGGATGTTTTGTACGTCATCACTGATTGTTTTCAGCATTTCATCATCCGGTGCAAATTCATCATGTTGGGTAGATACGACAATCGTATCAATACGCCTGGGCTTGTTGTCTTCTGTGTATTCAATAGTTACCTGAGACTTTGAATCCGGTGCAAGATATGTCATTTGTTTGCCTTCTCTTCTTATTTCAGCAAGTATAAGTAATATACGATGTGAAATATCAATGGGTAGTGGCATTAAATTCTCTGTTTCATTCACGGCGTACCCGAACATCATGCCCTGATCGCCTGCACCTTGATCTTCATCATTTCCCCTGTCAACGCCCTGACGTATATCAGAAGATTGTTCGTGAAGTGAACTTAAGATTCCACAGGATTCAGCTTCAAATTTATATTCTGATTTTGTATAGCCAATTCGTCTAACGACTTCCCTGACTATCTTTTGTGGGTCAATGATTGCGTTTGTTTTGATCTCACCGCCTATTACTACCAAACCGGTAGTGCAAAATGTTTCGCATGCACATTTTGAAGTGGGGTCTTGTTTTAAGATTTCATCTAAAACTCGATCTGATATCTGATCGGATACTTTATCCGGATGTCCTTCAGATACAGATTCTGATGTGAATAAATAAGCCATTTTTTTTTATTTATAGGTTTTACAAAATTTATATATTAATAGGTATAATGTTCTTGTTTATAAGGCCCTTCAATCGGAATTGAAATGTAATCGGACTGTTCTTTAGACATTTTGGTCAATTTCACACCAACATGTTCGAGGTGAGCTCTGGCCACTTCTTCGTCAAGTTTTTTGGAAAGCCTGTATACATCAATTTCCTTTTTGTTTTGCCATAAATCAATTTGAGCCAACACTTGGTTTGAGAATGAGTTACTCATTACAAAAGAAGGATGGCCGGTTGCACAGCCAAGGTTAACCAAGCGTCCACCAGCAAGCATGATAACCGAATGTCCGTCAGGAAAGATATATTGATCAACTTGAGGTTTCACATTTTCTTTGGTCACACCTTCTGTCTCTTCAAGTTTTTCAACCTGTATTTCATTGTCGAAATGACCGATATTACAAACAATGGCTTTGTCTTTCATGTTTTGCATATGTTCCACTGTTATTACATCTTTATTTCCGGTTGCAGTTACATAAATGTCTGCTTCTTCAACTACTTCTTCAATTGTTTTTACTTCATAACCTTCCATGGATGCCTGTAAAGCACAAATAGGATCAATTTCGGTGACAACCACGCGTGCACCATAATTTCTGAGGCCTTGAGCACATCCTTTACCTACACCACCATAACCGCATACAACAGCCATTTTACCGGCAATCATTACATCGGTTGCGCGTTTTATTCCATCAATCAATGATTCTCTGTTTCCATAGAGGTTATCGAATTTTGATTTTGTTATGGAGTCATTTACATTGATAGCAGGGAAATACAGAGTTCCTTTATCTCTTCGTTGATATAATCTGTGAACACCTGTTGTTGTTTCTTCAGAAACACCTCTTAGCTCTTTGATCGTGTTGGTCCATTTTTGATTATCACCTTCAAGGATATCTTTCAACCTGGATATCAACGCTTTTTCGTCCCATTGCGTTACATTTGCATCAAGGATTGAAGTATCTTGTTCTGCTTCATACCCCAATGAAACCATAACCGTGGCATCGCCTCCATCATCTACGATCAAGGTAGGGCCTTTATCATCTGGAAAAGATAAAGCCTGTGCAGTACACCACCAGTATTCATCAAGTGTTTCGCCTTTCCATGCAAACACAGGGATTCCCATATCGGCAATGGCTGCTGCTGCTTCATCATTGGTTGAATAAATATTACAACTGGCCCACCGTACATCGGCTCCTAATTCTACCAATGTTTTGATTAATACGGCTGTTTCTGTTGTCATGTGTAAAGACCCCATGATACGCGAGCCTTTTAATGGTTTGGATTCACCATATTTTTTCCGGATATTCACCAATCCAGGCATTTCATGCTCTGCAAGTTCGATTTGCTTATACCCACTTTTAGCTAATTTGATATCTTTCACCATATAAGGTATGCTAGCATCTACTTTTTCTAATTTTGACATGATTTTGTATTGAATTTATAGTTAATAAAAATTTAATATTTAGAGTTATTATTATTTTTTGAACACAAAGATACCCCATGTAAGGTTCCCTTCGTTTCCACCTTTCACCCAGTGTCTGAGGCCATTTTTCATGTTTTCTCTGTATTCTTTGGATACATATCCTTCTAATTTATGCTCGTTTTGTTCCAATTCTTCCAATACCCTGCCATAATGCAATGGAAGGTTAGGAGCCAAATCTTCATAATGTTGCTCTGTCAGTCCGAATTCTTTTGCTGCTTGTTTATAAAAAGCAGGTGATCCGAGAGAAGCTAAATTAATCCTGTCATAAATTGGTTGCAACACACTTTCGTCACAATTGTCGGATTGCATAGGGTCGGTAAAAATGAATTGTCCTCCTTTTTTAAGAACTCTTGCAGCTTCTTCCATTACTTTATTCCGGTCTCCGCTATGCAGGATGGCATCTTCTGACCAAACAATGTCAAAGCTTTCTTCAGAGAATGGGATGTCTTCAAAACTTCCGTCAATGATATCAATCAAATGATCAAGGCCTTGCTCTTTATTCATTTTGCGGCCTCGTTCATTTTCTGTTTCGCTGAGATTGAGAACAGTAACATGGCATCCGAACTTGTTAGCAAGGTACCTGGCACTCCCTGAAAATCCACCACCAAGGTCAATGACTTTAGTATTTTCGTCTATGTTATCTGCATAGGAAGCCATTTGGTCTATTGTTCTCCGGCTGGCTGCAAAAATATCTTCGTCTTTTGTTTTATAAATGCCAAGGTGAAGGTCTTCCCCACCCCATATTCTATAATAAAAATTATGTGCATCATCGCTATTATAATAGGTTCGAGCGGTATCTACAACTTCTGAATATTTTTTTTCACTCATATTATCTTATTTTGGGATTCAAAAATACGTCTTCTTCTTTAATTTCAAATATTATTTTATGACTTTTTATATTTCTTCATACATGCCAGCTCTGTATGCTTTCATGTATTGTTCGCAGAACGGGTCTTTGCCCATAAGTGTTTCAGCAGCTGTTATACTTGCCATCATTTTTTTGTCGAGTGGATTTGTAATGGCAGAATCCAATCCTTTTGCAATGGCCATGGCCATGAACGTTACATTGGCGAGTTTTCGTTTGGGCAACCCGAATGAAATATTGGATGCACCGCAAACTGTATGAATTCCTGGGAATTCTTTATTGATCTCCTGAATTGTATTAAAAAATTCTACTGCTAAATTATCTCCTGACCCTATTGGTTGCACTAATGGATCTACAAAAATATTTTCTACGGGAATATTGTTTTTCACCAACTCATTCACCATGTTATTGGCTATTTTCATGCGTTCGTCTTTGGTGTATGGCATTCCTTCGTCACTCATACAAAGTGCTATTACTTTCATATCAGTTCCTTTTAAAACAGGCAGCATTTTTTCCCATCTGTCTTTTTCGAGCGAGATGGAATTAAGCATGGGAATCCCTTTATGTACTTTAATGGCTTCTTCTAACACCTTTGGATCAGGAGTATCAATGCAACAAGGTGCATCAACAACGTCCTGAACAGTATTAATTAACCATTTAACATATTCTTCCTCCTGCCCTACAAAAATTCCGGCATTTACATCAATGTAATTAGCTCCATGTTCAAACTGATCTTTTGCCACTTTTTGGATTTCTTCTGCATTTTTTTCTGTAATAGCAGTTTTCATTGACTTTCTGCTGGCATTGATAAGTTCACCAATAATGTTCATAATATTATCCTCCTATTTTAAAAATTCTTTTTGCTGAACAGTATGTCCAGGTTTAATATATATAAAATCTGTTTCATCATAAGGACCGTGAATCAATTGTTTTAAATATTTCCCGGAGCCTTTGATCTCAATAAATTCTTTTTTGAAATATGCAGCATTTTCCTGCGCACGTTTTCTGTATTTTTCTTCATCCCTCATTCCCGTATTGATGAATGAGATGTGTGTATAATTCTTTAATTCTTCATGTATAGCGTATTCTGCCATCTCCCTTCCAACCCGCTCGGTATATTCATTTTCAAGCAAACCCAATGGGTCTTTTTCATTTTCGATCCAGCTTTCGGTTAAATGATATGTGCCGGGTTGTTTATGAAAAAAAGAATGATAAGTATTCCGTTCTCCCATCATTAAAGCAATGCAATCATGCACTTTAGGAATTATAAGCCCTTGTTGAGGAGCTTTTATCCCTACAATGCCTCCGGAACATAATCCGTATCCTAAGATGACCTTAGTTATGTCTTTATTATTTGTGATCTGATCCAGCTCTTTTTGTATTTCAGCCTTCATGTTCTGCGGTGCCCTGTGAAGGTTTTGCTCAAGGAATATTACCTTGACATGTTCCGAACCGGAAGCAATTATCTCAAGTTCAGGACTTAAACTACCACAAGCTATGATGACTTTATTTTGGTTCATATTGATTTTGTCCTCTTTGCTATCAAAGAGATTCTATTATAATAATTATTTACAATGCAGTAATTTGCTGTTTTTCAGATATTTTTGGATTTCCAACTGCACGTGCAATATACCGTTGTAGTGATCCTTCTTTTTTTACTTTCACTTCTACAAAGGGGTCTTCTGCTCCTGCATTTATGATCGCTTTTCGCGCTTTATCTTTCACCTTGTCTTCAGCAAAGTCACACGCTTCATCAAAGTCTTCGAATTCAAATTTTTCTTTCTCGAATTGCACCATATACGTGTGTTTATCTTCACTTTGCCGCACAAACACAATGGCTTCTTTGACCTCCATCAATGATCCTGAAATGGCTCCTATTGCATTGGCCACTTCCGAAAATTCAGGAAGAATAAAATGTGCATTGACAATCTTTGCTGCTTGTTTTACAAAATATTCAGCAGGTGCTCCTGTTCCGATAATGGGTACCCTGCTGTCAAGATTCACAGCCAAAAAGTCATTTTGCCCTCTTAATGTTTCCCTGAGCATCCACCTGCCCCATTCTCCGTCAATGCGTGTAGGCATTTCGCTGGTTTTTGTATCCTGACAGGCAAGGAAGATAATGATCTCTTCAACAATGACATTTATGATATGTTCGATACTTTGACGAATAAATCTGGATTTTTTTAATTTTGGAAAATGGCACACATAATCCAATGCCGACTCGGCTGCCTTTGTATCCCACATATTCATATTTCCATCAATATGAAGGATGTCAGATGGTGTAAGTGTGGATATTTCAATGTATCCTTGTTGTAACAAATTCTCACACTGTAAATGGCTTGGATGATATACATCTACAGCTTTCACTAATTCTGAAAGTCGTTTTGGGCCATCTCTTAAGAAATCAATAATTTTTTTATGCTGATCTGAGAGCAATTTATATACATGTTCTTCGGGTGCTCTATATAAGTTCCAGTATTCTATTTCGATTAACCTGATTCCCATGTTAGTTCTGTTCTTGAGATCGTAAAGCTCATTGGCAACATGTTCAAACCGAATGGCCATTTGCGAAAGCGGAGTGACTTTTTGAGGGCCAATCACCAGGTTATAATAATCATCGAGTGTGATCTTGCTGTCGCACCCTAATGATATTGTACGAATACTGGCAGCTTCCACAGCCGTTTCGGTATCTCCTACCCTGGCTCCTTCTTCTGATACTACCACCCGTGCATTTTCAACCAATGCCATATCCGTTGTAGTACTTCCTACATCTATGACAAGGGCGTTATTTTTCTTTGACAAAAACCTTCCTCCGATGGCGCTGGCTGCCGGACCCGACATCACGGTATCTACAGGTTTTTGAATGGCTTCTTCGTAGGGCATGAGTGTTCCATCGCCTCGGACGATCATCAGTGTTGCATTGATGTTTATCTCTTTGAGCGATTTTCTCACCGCTCCAATAAAATCATGCATTACTGCTACCAATGAAGCATTGAGTGAGGCTGTTCCTGCCCGTTTAATAGAGTTGATTTTAGTGGAAAGCTGATGTCCCATTACCACAGGCAATGAAGTCATTTCCTTTATAATTTCAAACGCACGTTCTTCGTGATCCGGATTCAACGGACTAAAATAGCTTGAAATGGCAATGGCATCTATTTCATGCTGGTATTTTTCGACCCATTGTGTAATGCCTTCTTCATCCAATGGATTTTTTTCAGCACCCTGGGCATTATGTCCACCACTAAAATATCCTACTTCGCTGGCAGCAAAGTTTTCCTGCATATTATAATCTTCAACAAGGTCACGGTCATACCCGATCAATATTAATCCCACCCGGCGTGCTTTTCCTTCAGCAACAGAATTGGTGGCCAATGTGCTGGAAATACCTACAAGCCTGATGTCATAGTCATCGCTTATCTTGAGCTTTTTCAGTACATTGATCACACCTATTTTTAAATCGTTTCGCGTGGTGAGGGTTTTTGCAGTGCTAATCACCTTACGGGTACGATAATGCAATAATGCTCCGTCTGTAAAAGTTCCGCCTGTATCAATTCCTATTACATATCTGTTCATATTTCTCCTTCCTTAGTCTTTCTTCATCTTCGGAATTAATAAAAGGGATTTATTGATTTTATGTACCCTGATTTTTAATACGTTCTTCGGATTGTTGTAATATTTTTTCTATTTCTTTATCTGCTGATTCAGGTACTTTTGCCCGGGGCCCTTCATAATTATTGATCAAGTCACGGGTTTTTTCAATAATCCTATCTTTCATTGTTTTGCTTCCCTGAGCTACCCAGTCTTCATAACTGTTTCTGTCCATTAATGTAGGATTCCAGTGTTTTCTGAACCATTTCATCGTATGGTCTTCATACAGGTAATGTCCGCCAGAACCAACATTTTCAATGACATCTACGGATAATGTTTCTTTATTTACTTGAACGCCTCTTTCTATGACCCGTGCCATACTAATAAGCTCGTCATCCATTACGGTTTGGAATATATCGCCGGTCATACCAGATTCGATGTATCCGTTGTCGTGTACAAAGTTGGCTCCACTCATCATGGCAGCATTGATAGAAAGGCTGGCTTCCATTGCAGATTGCATGTCCATTGATTTGGAATCAGTACAACCGGCTGTAGAATACATTGGAAGTCCGCAATGATGAACTACTTCTGTTAATGCGGCGCTTAAGAGGCTTAATTCAGGGGCTCCGTATGAATAAATAGAACATCTCATATCGAGGATGGATTGAACTCCTCCAACAATGATACATGTTCCGGGGTTGATTAATTGTGAAGCAATCACTCCTACCATTGATTCTGATAATGCCACCACGAGTTGCCCGGCATGTGTAGCAGGAACTGTTCCTCCACCAATAGCACACGGACTATATACCTGGGGAATGCGGTTTTCTGCACAATACATGCATTTATCAATGGCATGAAAGTCACTTACCAATGGTGAAATAGGTTCACCATAAAAGATGTAATTCGGCCTTTGCCTGAATTCTTCTTCACCACCGGCCATGGCAACAGCCATTTTATGGATATCGCTGCATCCGTCGCGGTTAAACGACCAACTCATGATAGGTGTGGTTGTATTTCTGATCATATCAGCAAACTCATAAACATCTGCCAATCCATTGGTCACATCGCTGATTGAACCCAGTGACTGCACATATCCCATATTGGGCAATGCATCGCAAACACGGGCTACAGTTGTTGCATCTTTTCGAACATATTTTCTGCGCTCCAATGTATCTGTATCAATGAAGTTAGGTGGTGTGGGGCCGGGGCCGAAATAACTCCGTTTTTTTTCAATGACAATACGTTTTGAAATATCGCCGTCCCAGGGATACACTTCTGTTACAGGAGGAACTGTTGATAATGCTTTTAAAATCAATTCAGGTGGAAAATAGACACGGTTATCATCTACTTTACAGCCATTCTTTTTAAATAATTCTTTAGCTCCTTCATGATGGACATTTGCTCCTGTGTATTGCAATGTACGCATCATGCCGTTAAAAATCCGTTCTTTTTGATCGTCTGATAAGATCGAAAAATATGGAGATTGTTGTATGGTGAAATTTGTTCTTGTACTCATATCTTCAATGATTTTATATTTTCAATTTATGATGTTTTATAGATTATGAATGTCGTTTGTCAGCAGCATCAATAATCTTATGCAATTCGGCTTTTAATTTCGGATCTATGGGGATTGGATTGTATGTATCCAAAAGATGTTGAGTCCTTTCTTTGACCCTGTCGCCCATTGTTTTTTTGCCATTGCTTTTCCATGTTTCGTAATCGCTTCTGTCTTGCAGATTTGGCAAAAACCATTCTTTCCAGTACTTAAAGGTATGATCTGTGGTAACATATTCTCCGCCCGGTGCTTGTTTTTCAATCAAATCAAGGGCCAGATGTTCATCATCTGTGTTGATACCTTTTCCAAATTGCCTTACCATGCCCATCATTTCGTCATTTAATACCAGACTTTCCAATGAAGCATTTGTGCCATGGTCAATATATCCAACATCATGAATCAAGTTGGCTCCGGAGAGGTAAGAATAAAATAAGTTCATCATCTGTTCTGATGCTGCTTGTTCATCAAGGATTTTTGCATCCGTACATCCGCCTGTTGAGAACATTAATAAATTCAGCCATTTGGCAATGTCTGTATTGGCAGCTGATGCCAGTGATAATTCGGGGGCACCATAAGAATAGGTGGATTTTTTCATGTCTAATATTGTGGTCACACCTCCCATAATTAAAGGCATACCCGGATTTTTCAGATGACAAAGCACTGTTGCGAGTAATGTTTCGGACAATGATTGTACCAGCATACCGGCCATTGTGGCAGGAGCAGTTGCACCTGAACTTGGACAGGGTGTGTACATGGCAGGAATTTTCTTTTCAGCAGAAAATAATAATTTCTCTACTGCTGTTTTGTCATTTTTTAATGGTGAGATGGGTTCAATATAAACAACAAACATAGGGTTTAACCTGAATTCTTCTTCTCCTCCCTGGAAGAGGCAAGCCATTTTATACAGGTCTTCGAGCCCTTCGCCATTCACACTTGTTACTACCATTGGTTTGGTGCATCCTTCCAACATGGCCATAAATTGATGGCGGTCGTATGTCTGGGGATTGGGAGCATCACCCACAATACCGTGAGACATAAAGAAATCGTAATTGGGCAATGCATCAACCAATTTACCAGCATTTACAATATCTTTATAAAGAGTTCTTCTACGTTCGCCTGTCTGACGGTCATAAGTAAATGGAAGATCGGAACCGGTTCCGAAGGTCACGGTATCTTTTTGTAAGTGGACTGACCTTATTCCATTTCGTCCTTTTAATGTGATTTTCCTGGGATAAAAGTTCAATGCTTCTTCTACCATTGTTGTAGGAATGCGAACGTTATTCCCCTTTACTACAGCATTACTGTTCTTAAACAACTCAATGGCCTCATCATGAAATACCTGTGCACCTGTACGTTCCAATACATCAAGCGCAGAGTAAAATATCTCTTCTATTTGATCATTAGATAGCACCCTGAATTGAGGGGTCTGTTGAATAGATTGATTCATTTTCATATGTTTATTTTTTAATTTTCAATGGTCATATGGAGCTCGCCATGAGTTTA
>CAZJWE010000072.1:0-16191 GCA_964549265.1 uncultured Bacteroidales bacterium
ATTCATTATATTTGTTTTTTGAAAGAAAGGAATTAATAGAAGTCCCCTTAAATAGTTCGGTATTATCAATTACTAAAAAATAGATTTTTTTGAGGTTATTATAATCAGTTTTTTAATCAAATCTGGCTTTAATCAACCTATATTGATAATCTATGAATTTTCTTTCGTCTTTGTTTTCCAGCCATGCTTCTTCTCTATGGGTTAATACAAACATTTTCTTTACGTTGTTATCATTGTTCTTTTTCAAGAGGCCAGGCCATAATTCCGCCTTCCAATACGCTTACATTTTTGTATCCGTTTGCTTGTAATATCAAAGCTGCTTCATAACCACGCAAAGAAATTTTGCAGAATGTAATGATTTCTTTGTTTTTGTCTTGTGGTAATTCATTGATTCGTTGCCTGAGTTGACCGAGTGGAATGAGAGTTTCGCCAATACCAAGACGGGTTTGTTCATATTCATCAGGCCCGCGGGTATCCAGAATAAATACGTCTTCCTTTTGATCTGCTTTATGCTTCAACTCATATGCAGAAATGCCTTTAAACACACCATTCATTTTATTTTGCAGCACATGTGCTGCTGCAATGCTATGGTCAATGGCCAATGAAAATGGTGGAGCGTATGGTAAATCATTGTTTGTCATGTCTTCAACAGTTAACCCACCTCGTATTGCAGTAGCCCAAATGGCTAATTGTTTACTCACATCTCCGGGGCCTAAACACTGAGCACCCAAAATTTTACACGTCTCTTTTTCTACTAACAATTTTGTAACCAGCAGTTTTCCATTCATAAAACCGGGTTTATCCGGACTTGAAATAACTGTTTTCACATATTCAATACCATGTTCTTGTGCTTTGGCTTCTGAGAGTCCTGTAATACCTACTCCATAATCAAATATTTTACATATGCCTGTCTGGATAGTCCCCGGAAATTTGGCTGTATTGCCTTTGATTACATTTTGGCCAATCACACGCCCCTCTAAATTGGCAAGGTCTCCATAGGGTGCAAGTACTTCTTTGTTTGTTATAATATTTTTAATCTCACAACAATCTCCTGCAGCATAAATATCTGGATCATTGGTTTGCATGTAATCATTTACTTTTATTCCGCCTAATCGGCCTGTTTCAATTCCTGCATCCCTGGCTATTTTAATATTGGGGTGTACTCCAATGGCAACAACGGCTAATTCGCATGGAATTTCGGCACCATTTTGCAATTTCACAGCATTGAGCTTTCCGTTTTTACCAATAAACTCAGATACCCCGTTATTGGTGATGACATTGGCTTTGGTTTTTAAATATTTTTCTACCAATTCAGCCATTTCGCAATCAAGAAATGTAAGGAGATGTGGCAGCAATTCAATCATGGTGAGCTCAATGCCTGCAAGGTGAAGTGCTTCCAGTGTTTCGATCCCAATCAATCCTCCACCAATCACCACTGCTTTTTTTATGGTTCCATCATCTCTAATTTTCCTCAGATAATCGGCATCCTGCATAGACTGGAGTGTAGTAATACCCTCTAGGTTGGCACCCGGCACAGGAGGCATCCGGGGAGTTGCCCCTGTTGCAATAACCAATTTATCATATTCCTGAACCCCCTTTTCGCCGGTCAATAAATTTTGAAATTCAACTTTTTTATTTTTTCTGTCAATACTTACTACCTCAGTGCTCACCTTTGCTTCAATGCCTTTTGCATTCCAGAAAAACTTAGGGTCGCGAACCACACCAGTGGGGGTGCAAAGCAGCTTATTCCGGTCGTCAAAAAATCCTCCAATATAATAAGGATAACCACAGGAAGCCATTGACAAGTCAGGGTCTTTTTGAATCATTGTAATTTCTGCATTCTCATCCATGCGGCGTGCTTTTGCTGCTGCTTTTGGGCCTGCGGCAGAGCCGCCGATAACAATTATTTTTTTTCTCATTATATGTTTATTTTTTTTAGTTAAGTAATTATTAATTATATGTGGCTAATTTATACAAAATCTAAATAAGAGTAAACACATTTTATATACAAACAACCATCCCTGTTTCTAAATGCTTTATTTTAAATGCTTTATAAAATGCAACCAATGCCGGTAATGCGGTGCAATGAGCTGGATATAGGTAGCATGGGCTAATCTTTGATAAATAGTTTATTGTTTTTTCTGTTTGAACATCATCTTTTTTTAAATGGAATCCACCAATAATTGCCCTCACCTGATCCAGGCCTGTTACTTGTTTGGCATATTCTACAATATTGCATATTCCGGCATGGGAACACCCGGTTACAACAATCATCTCACGGCCTGATATAATGGCCAAAGCCGAATCATCCATCACAAAATCGTCATCTCCCTGCTCATCCACGAATGAAGTAGAAACAGCCTCAAAGTCATTTTTCCGGGGTATTTCACCAAGAAATAGGATGTGTTTTGAAATGGATATCGGAGTTTTACTTGTAAAGAGGTTAAACCTGCTTTCTATGCTTTCTTTTGACAAAGCCAACCCGATATTCGATTTGTCTTTTTTCCTGTATCGTCTACTAAAAGCTCCCGGATGAGCGATCAGTTTTTTGTCTTTCAAATACTGCAATCCGTCTCCATGATCCCAATGGCCATGGCTTAACACAATCTGGTTCACATCCTCCGCCAGGTCAATGCCCAATACAGAAGCATTTTGAAGAAAAACATCTGTAGCCCCGGTATCAAATAGAATTTTTTGGTTGTCTGCCTCAATCAAGTAAGACAATCCGTGTTCGGCTAAAAAACCAGGCCCGGCACAATTTTCAGTTAATATGGTTATTTTCACTTGGTTGTTTTAATTAATTGCTCATTATTAATTGTTATTTTTTCTTCTGATTTGGTTAAAAGTATATAGGTAGCATGTGTATGAAGGGCGGGTTTCCTTCTTTCCCCCATACCCCATATATCCCCTATAAATCTTTTGGTAATCCGCTTTTAATGATTGTTTATAGCTTTCCAAATGTGTCTGATGTTTTGGGATAAATCTGATTCCGGTTGATATTCGGTAATGGTTAATTCTCTGACCATGGATTCAGTCATCGAATGATCAAATGGAATGCTTCCAATGACCTGAATTTTATTCCGTTTAAAATAATCCTGTATTTCGTTTGCCACCTCCCTATTGATGTCGTTTTTATTAATCACTGCTTTTACAGGGATATTAAACGACCTCACCAGTTCTACCAGCCGTTGTGCATCATGCAATCCCGATTTTGTGGGTTCCACAATGATGAGTACCTCATCGGTGCCTGTTATGGAGGCAATTGCTGCACATCCTATTCCGGGAGGGCCGTCGTTGATGATGTAATCAGCCTGATTTTTCCGGGCTATTTCTTTTGCTTTTTTTCTGACCTGTGTAACCAGTTTTCCGGAATTTTCTTCTCCGGGCCCCATTTTAGCATGCACCAGAGGCCCGAAACGGGTATCCGAAACATACCAATAATTATTGTTGTTTTGCCTGGAGGTGATGGCTTGGGCCGGGCATATTCGTTCGCACAACAGACAACCTTCGCATTGATAAGGATTGATGCTGTAAACATGTTCTTGTGTAATATGGATTGCATCAAAGCGGCAGTATCTTTTGCACAATCCGCATGCGACACATTTATCGGGGTCTATGTTTACATCCCATCCACTGTAAAATGTATGTTCTTCTTTTACATCGGGTTTAAGTAAAAGATGAAGGTCTGCTGCATCTACATCATTGTCGCAAAAAACCGTTTTTTTTGCCATGGAAGCAATGGCAGCCGTGATGCTTGTTTTGCCTGTACCTCCTTTACCACTTAAAATAGTGATCTCCTTCATAGTGTATAAAATTTGTTTCGAGCGTTTTGGCTATTTCCATATAATGTTGTACTATGTCCGGTGGGATATTGTTCAATAACTCCCCTTTAGCATAGTTTGATGCATATTGTGAATCATAAGGTATTGTTCCGAGTAACTCAAGTTGCTCTTCTTTTATATAATGAAATACTTCATCATTCCCTATTCCGCTTTTGTTCACCACTACACCAAAAGGTTTTTGCATTTCCCGGAGCAATGCCACGGTCAGCTTAAGATCATGCAGTCCAAACGGTGTTGGTTCTGTTACCAAAATCACATAATTTACGTCTGCTACTGTTTCTACAACAGGGCAGCTGGTGCCGGGCGGAGCATCAAAGACAATAATATCCTGGTCATCAGAAATTTGCTTTTTGAGTTCTTTGATCATCATGGTTTGCATTGCAGAACCAATTTTTAAATTTCCTTCTACCAAACCTTCTCCTATTCCGGTATCATACCATGTGATTTCACCAATGGGTTCAGGATGTTCTGTGATTGCCTGATATTGACAAGCAACGGAACATGCTCCGCATGAATGGCACAAGCCGGGTGTGACTTCGGCAAACTCAGCAGGCGGCACAATCACAATAGCATTAAACTCACAGTATTCAGCACATTGCCTGCAAAATGTACATTTTGCAGTATCTATCTCAGGGATTAACTGGGTCGCAATTTTCTTTTTTGTGATATTGGCACTGTCAAAAAAAAGAACATCATTAGGTTCTTCCACATCACAATCCACCAATTGAATTTTTTTAGTTGTTTTATTCCCTAAAGAGTGATATAGATTGACGGCTACCGTTGTTTTCCCTGTGCCCCCTTTCCCACTTGCTATGGCTATTTTATAACTCATCAGTGATCACAATAATTAGCTGAAAATGATAGTGTTTCATCAATAAATCCGTGCACAAGGTCTATTGCTTTTTTTGGGGGCGCACCGACAAATACATTCACATTGTGCTGGTTGAATAGTTGGACAGCCCGGTTGCCCATGCCGCCGGCAATAATATCTGTAGCACCTTTTTCTGCAAGCCACGGAGGCAATAGGCCAGGCTGGTGGGGAGGCGCTTCCAGAAGTTCTTCTTCTATAATTTGTTTGTTTTCTACTGTAAACAAAGCAAAATGACTGCAATGTCCGAAATGTTCACTTAATTCCCCGTTGTTTACAGGAATGGCTATTTTTTGTTTCATATGTTTATATTTTGTTTTTCAAAGGTCATATGGAGCTCACCATGAGTTTAATTTGTTGACTTTGTGTGATCTAAATAGCTTTTTAATAATCATGCGGGTGTGTGTCAAAAAATTTTGTCATGGTTCGATTCAATTTTTTTATTTATTAATACGTGGTTTTCAAGGGCCGGGAGCTAAGAATTGTGGGCTTTGTTAAAAAATGGATGCACAATTCCTTGTACCAGGCCCTCTGCTTTATAGCTGCATTGGCTTACCATCTGTTTCGGCCCATGCCTCTTCCTCTTCCTTGTCCGCTTCGTATTCCTGCATTTCTTCCAAAACGCAGTCCAAAACGCGGAAAAAAACTTTCGGAATTGGTGTTGTCTTGATTATCAGGATTGCATTTACCCAATCCTCTGCCTGTTTTAGGCCCTTGTCCAACCGGGCCTGTTCTGTCAAATCCTGGCATAATAGTACCTCCTTATGTTTTTAGGGTTTTTAAAATATCACCAATGGCCTTATTATCGTCATTAATAATGACCATTTGAATTTGAAATTTGTCGAGCAGGGTTTTTGCCTTGGGGCCAAAATCACCGGATATCACTTTTTGTACTCCCAGTTCCATCATTTTTTCGGCTGATTTTGTGCCGGCTCCTCCCTGTGCATTCATATTTTCATTTTCTATGAATGAAATATCGCCGGTTTGGTCATCATAGATGCAAAAACTATATGCCCTGCCAAACCGCAGATCAAACAACGATGTTGTTTCATTTCCTGAAGATGTAATTGCTGTTTTCATGCGTTTATTTTAGTTTAAAATTCATGTTCGCTTCATCAATTTATTTTATTAAAATTTTCCGATCTGCACATCGGACATTGATTGTTGCCTGAGTCAGGCATTGTAAATCGCGCATGGCAATCGTCACAGACAAACCAGGTCTCATCAAATGCTGCATTGCCATATACGGTTTTTATCTCTTTGGCCTCCACCAGTGCTTTGGAGATTTTGCGTCGTGCACTCTCATAAATTCGTGCAAATGTAGGCCTCGATACACCCATTAACACGCATGCCTGGTCATGGTTCAGTAAATCGTAATCCGCCAGTTTGATCGCTTCATACTCTTCATACAGTAGTTCAACTGTCCCTGTCCCTTTTTGCCTCAAGCCATATGGCCTGTAGCCTTTAAATGACGGCGGAGCCACTACTTTTCTCAATCTTCTTCTTCTTGGCATTTTGTGTTATTTTAATACAAATATAATGAGAATATTCTCAAATTAAAAATATAAAAGCAAATTTTTATTAATATAATATAATATAATTTTTCGAGTCTATCAGGTTTAAGAAAAAACAAAACCCTGTCCATCAGCGTTATAAAAAAAGTCAAAATACGTTTAATGTGCTTTTGTTAGGATGGAGTAGAAAAAATTCACTTTTTCACTAACTTATAAAACGTTTGTGTGCCAGTAAAATGAATTTCAATAATATTGAGGTAAATAAAATTCACAAGGATCCGTTCTGCCCTGTATTTGTTGATTTTCGCCAAACGGCAAAACTTCGAAAAGGTGATTGTCTGATGTTGTTTTAAATAATACAGCAAAATTTTTTCGTCATTTGTGTATTTAACTAATGTTTTAGATTGTTTTCTTTTTTTCTCCCATACTTTCAATAATACTTTATTTGCAAGAAAATTTTGGTCTGCTACCCTGATGTATGCTTTCCATAAATCATTATCGTCGAGCGCATAATATGTTTCGTCTCCTTTGGGCACATGAATTTCGAGGATGGTCTTATCCTGCTCATTCCAGGTTGTTGCTTTGAATTTCACCGGGGGCTTACTATACATGTTTGCTGCGGCTTCAATCATATAATATTCTTCTTCGGAGCGTATTCCTGCAATATGTCCGTTGTCTTTAACACCTATTAAAAGTTTTCCGCCATCTGTATTAGAAAATGCCACCAATGTCCGGGCCAATTTCCGGGAATCAGAGACCTCAAACTTATAATCAAGTTGTTGGTGTTCTCCTTGTGCAATGAGTTCTTTTATATGGCTGCCCACGTAATAAATATTTTTGTGTGTGTTAAAACCATTGTGATAGATTTTTCCCGGAAAATCCATTCACTTTTTTTGCATGAGAACTAAACTTTATAAAGTACTTCAAAAAAAGTTTAAAGCCCAAATCACAAATCCCTCTTTGTCTCTTCTTGCTCTGTACTCAAACTCTAAACTGATTTTGTGGAGACTACCGGATTCGAACCGGTGACCTTTTGGCTGCCAGCCAAACGCTCTAGCCAACTGAGCTAAGCCCCCAAAAATTTTTACGAAATTAATAAATTTCTTTTTATCTATGTTATTTTTGAAAATGAATTCCAAGAAAAATACGATTTTTTGTCTTGATGAACTAATTTTCTTATCTTTATACATCAAATAAAAAGGCATACATTATATACATAAGCGAATCTAACACAATGAATATAATAAACATAAACGGATCAAGCGATACCCCAAAGATAGTAATGGATCCCGGAAATAATCATTTTGAGATCACCGGGATTTCGTTGCCAGAAAATGCTCATGATTTTTATAAACAAGTATTTGATTGGCTTGATGATTTTACAAAAAAACCCTCTCCCAATATTACAATGGATGTAAAACTAAAGTATTTTAATACTGCATCATCCAAAGCCATTTTGGAGATTTTTTTAAAACTTGAAACGATTCATAAAAAAGGATACGATGTGCTGATTAGATGGCATTACCAGGAAGATGATGAAGATATGCTTGACGCTGGTGAACAATATGCAGAATTGGCAGACATTCCATTTGAACATATTGAATATTAAATATTGATACAACATTTGAACATGAACAAGATTGAGATCAGGCCTACTGAAAAAACTCCCCGTGTTTACTTTAATCCTAACCAAAATATATTTGAAATTGCAGGAACAAGTACTCCTGAAGATATTAAAGGTTTCTATTATCCCATCATACAAAAAGTAGAAGACTATTATCAATATATCGTTGAGAAAGATCATATTGACGACTTGCTTGACGATCCTTTTATTATTTGTTTTAAACTGGTTTATTTTAACTCTGCCACTGCAAAGATTGTTTCCGACATTCTTATGAAAAGTAATGACTATTATTATAAGGGATTAAACATTAAGGTTCATTGGTATTATGAACCTGAAGATGACGATATGAAAGAGATGGGCATGGACCTTTCCGAACTTATTGACCTGCCTGTGCATTACTATAAATTATGACTGCACAGCGTGTTTATTTGGCCTGTTTAAAATTCTGTCTCTAAATTCAATTGCCTGGATCATAATGATCGAAAACAAAACTTGCGAATTCCCTAAATGCACAGGATACTAATATAAATAAGCAATTTTGAGGCGGGCAAAAAAAGTCAGGAAACACAATGGACCAACTACCAATAAAAGTTTAACCAGCATAAAATGAGAAACAAACCAATCAATACATCATTATTCAAAAAAAACAGGGGAAAACTTAATAAAACATTAGGCTCTGATGCTATTGCTATTTTGCATAGCAATGATCTGATGCCCCGCAATGGAGATTTGTTCTATCCTTTTCGCCAACAATCTGATTTTTTTTATCTGACAGGTATTGAATTATCCTGTTCTGTTTTGGTTTTATGTCCGGGCCATCCTGTTATTAATTATCGTGAAATATTATTTATCCCTAAGCAAGAGGCTAAAACAGAAGTGTGGGACGGCAAGAATCCTGAGAAAGAAGAATTGATTCACATTTCTGGTATTGATACCATATATTATGTAAACCAATATGAGGAAATACTGGCTCAAATGATCCCGGACATCTCAACAATTTTTTTAAATACCAATGAAAACAAACGCTATAAGAGCGATATTGAAGACCGGAACAAAAGGCATGTTCATCAATTCATGTCGCAATATCCGCTTCACCAGTATCAGCGGTTGGCTCCCAGCCTCACTTCTCTTCGCTTAATCAAAGAAAAAGAAGAAATAAATATGATCCGCGATGCGTGCAATATTACTCACAAAGCGTTTAATAAAGCATTGAAAATAATTCACCCGGGTGTTTATGAATATGAAATTGAAGCGGAAATGATTGGTGAATTTATAAGAAACGGAACCAATGGCCATGCATTCGACCCCATCATAGCCTCTGGAATAAATGCCTGCACCTTACATTACATCAAAAACAATGATATATGTAAAGACGGGGAATTGGTATTAATGGACTTTGGAGCAGAATATGGAAATTATGCATCAGACTGTTCGCGGACCATACCAGTAAATGGACGTTTTACAACCCGCCAGCTTGAAATATATAACAGTGTGTTAAAAGTTATGAAAACTATTATTGCAACCATTGCTCCGGGAATTACAATCAATGACCTCCAAAACAAAGCATATTCGCTATTGGAAAAAGAACATTTAACCTTAGGAATATACAATAAGCAGGATTTAGCAAACCAACAAAATAACTATGAATTTTGCAAACGGTATTTCCCGCACGGCATCTCCCATTTCATTGGCCTGGATGTTCATGATCGGGGCGATAAAAATACACCATTGAAACCGGGAATGGTTATTAGTTGCGAACCGGGCATTTATATCCCTGAAGAACAAACAGGAATAAGGCTCGAAAATGTTATACTGGTCACAAAAGACGGGGCAGAAAACCTGACAGCTACTATACCAATTGAACCCAATGAAATTGAGGATTTATTGAACAATGCATGATTTTTAAAATGGTACAATTTTTGAAGTATTATAAAAAAAACATTGATCACAAGAGATTCTTAATTATTCAATTAATTTTGCACATTAAAATATAGAAAATAAATAGCGAATTATGATCAAAAAAGTATGCTACCAAAACACATTCATCAGGTATAATGACACGGGAGAACAACCGGATAAAACACCTATTATATTATTGCACGGTTATTTAGAGACACTTGAAATTTGGAATAATTTTACAGAAGAGCTTACTAAAGATTACAGGATTATAGCCCCTGACCTTCCGGGGCATGGCGAAACGAAACACACCAGCGACATTCAGACAATGGATTCAATGGCAGATGCTGTGCTTTATCTGTTGGACCAGCTAAACATTAAAACATGTTACCTCATTGGTCATAGTATGGGTGGATATGTAACTTTAGCGTTTGCTGAAAAGTATGCTGACAGATTAAACGGATTTTCCCTTTTTCATTCATCAGCAAAAAATGACTCCGAAGAAAAGGAAAAAGCACGTGATGAGCAAATTCAATTAATTGAAAACGGAAAAAAAGAAGAAATAATAAATAAACATGCCCCCGGCCTGTTTGCCAAAGGAAATGAAGAAAAATTCCAACCCGAAATCGAAACAATAAAAAAACAAGCCTTGAATATTCCTGATGAAGGAATTATTGCTGTATTAAAAGGAATGAAAGAACGTCCCGAACGCATTCAATTGCTTCAGGACCCACCTGCTCCATTGCTGTTTATCATTGGTAAAAAAGATAATTTCATTCCCTATTCTGTAGCTAAAGAACAAGCGGAATTATCTGACAAAACTCAAAAAATTGAACTGGAAGACTCAGGACATATTGGCTTTATTGAGGAAAAAGAAAAGTCTTTGGAAGCAATAATGAATTTTGTAGGAAAATGAATTACAATAAATGTTCAATTTTTTCTAACAAATCTTCAATCTGGAAGGGTTTGCTGATGTATTCATCCATCCCGGCTGTAATACATTTTTCTTTATCGCCTGTTAACGCATTAGCAGTGATAGCAATGATCGGGGTAGAATGATCTTTATCAATTTCCATCTCACGAATTTTTTTAGTCGCTGTAATACCATCCATTACAGGCATTTTAACA
This sequence comes from uncultured Bacteroidales bacterium, assembly GCA_964549265.1. GTDB lineage: Bacteria > Bacteroidota > Bacteroidia > Bacteroidales > JBBRXJ01 > CAYMKE01. The sequence goes on from CAZJWE010000072.1 coordinate 10,873, forward strand.
TCCATTAATATAATATCGTAATCATTGGCATTGTACTGTTCAATGGCCTCCTGGCCATTATTTGCAATGTCAATTTTTTTCACCGATTTACTTAAGCTCAGATTTACAATTTTTTGATTTACTAAATTATCTTCAACAAGTAATATTCTAGCATCTTTTAACACCTTTCCTTTTCCTTTTTCCTCCTTCTCTTCCAGGGGGGAGCCTTGGCTTTCGGTTTCTTTTGTTGTATCTGGCTGCAATTCTTTAAATAAAAAACTGAATAAAAAACTTGTCCTGTCAGATGTTGTCATTATATGCAGACCGCCATTACTGTTTTTCTTAATGATCTCCCTGGCTATCGAAAAATCAGAATAATACGTTTCATTTTCTGCAACATAATAAAAATCACCTTTGTTATTATAATCCTGTTTAATGATACGATTTGTCAGAATATTAAAATTTAACAATGACCGGCATTGTGCATCTTTATGTAAATTGGCTTGTATTTTAATATTTACAGAGGTTTTCTTGTCCAATAATAAATTTTCAATGATATTCAAAAAAACTTGTTTGATGGCAATGGGGTCTCCTATTATATTGTTTTTTTGTAAGCTGACCGGAAAATCCAGATCAATATCAACTATGTTTTCATCATTATATAATGTTAAAATATTCTTGATCGCCGAATAAATATTAAATTCCATTTCTTCATGCCTGTCCAACATTTCAATTTGAGAATATCTGGCAATATGATTCACAATATTCACCAAATTATTTGTTGAAGCAGTCACAGTATCAACCAAATCTTTTTGCTGGCTGTTAAGTTTTGATTTTCCTAATAAATTGCTTACAACCATAATATTATTAAGAGGGATCCTGATTTGATGTGATAAATCGGATATGTATTCTTCTATTGTTTTATTTTCATCCATTGAATCCTGAATTTTCCTTTTTTGGAGTTTATGGGATATGTTTTGGATGGTTCCATAAGATGATGAAATTAATAAAAGCAATAGATATGCTGTGGTTAAACGAATGCCAAAGCTGGTTTGGCTGAGATAACTTATTCCTGTTGTCTGTGGGAAAAAACACAAAACAATTATTATCAACAAATATATACCGGATAGAATAACTCCTTTTTTCATATCCATAATATAAATTGCAATGGGCGGGAACAGTAGTATCCAAAGGTGTCCGGCCTTTGTGTGTTGAGTAGATATTAATAAATAGATAAACAGGATAGCACATAAAAAGATGAATAAATATCCTGAAAATTTCCATTGTTTTCTAAAATTCAAAATAACCAAATTCAGAATAAACAACAATGCTGCTACTGATTCAAAAATTCCCCTGATATACAGGCCTTCTATTAAATTATACACCGCAAAAGGCAGCAAAAATAACACCCCTAATATACTGAATAAGTGTATGATAAATGTTTTTTTAATATTGATCTCGTTACATTTATCCAATAAATTTAACCCAAAAATTTTGCTGATTTTACTCCATTGAGGCATGTTTTTCTTTAATGTTAGTTGAGCTACATGAATATTATCTACAAATTTAATAATTTTTGTATTAAGGAGTCCAATATCTATAAATTTGGATATAAATATTTGTTTTAAATAATGTGAATATTTTTTTATATTTACATAAAACAAAAAAACAAGCAGAATGAAAAAACAAATCATTATTTTAATTTCCGTATTCGTATCCTATATGGCTTATGCCCAGGATTATGTTCCTACTCAGGAAGACCTTGATCAATTCCAAAACACAAAAACCTTAGTGGTATTAGAAGCGAATCCTCTGTTAGAATATAATATCAGGATTCAGGAAGTGGTAAAAAAAGAATGGAATATAACTGATTATGAATTCATTTCTACAAAAGAATTTGAAGAAAAAAGGAAAAACCCTGAATACTCATTTCTTGTAATGACTGAAGTGGGTTTTGAACGGGATAAAACAAAAGCACGCTATAATTTCCTTCATTTATTGCTGGGTGGAGATTATTTCAGAGTCAATGAAATGCCCGATCTGGCCGCTATACCCATTGGATATGCAAGTGTCCCGGAAGACCAGTATATGTACAAATTGAATACATTGGTAAGATTTTTACAAAACCATATCAGGACAATCATAGAAAACCCGGATAAGATATCTAAAAATACGTTTAAATATTATAAAGACAACATGCAGGATATTAAAGATAAAACCCTATACATCCTTAAAGAGGAATTGGCTAAGGAAATCAATTCGGAAAGCAGAATTAAAAAAGTGTATCCTTATAAATTTAAAATTGTAACAAAAGAAGAAATCAAACAAGCCATTGAAGAACGTAAGGAAAATGTTGTGTTTCTTCATAAAGTAGGTCCCGAAGGCACACAAATTTATGCACGTTGTTACAAGATTATTATCGGCGCAGACAAACCAAAACTTTATTATTTCGATTATCACATGATTGACGATGACGAACCCGATGCCTTATTAAAAGATGATTTGGAAAATCTTGCCAAAGGCAAAAGTTTTTCAATCTTCTAATACCTTCTATTTTAATCAGAGGGTGTCTAAAAAGTCCATGATATAAATAATCGCACCAAAACACAAAAACTCTTAATCTAAATATATCTTGAACGATTTTGTCCTTTAATGATTTTATGGCGAAAATTCACCTTAAAGACACACTCTTTAATTTTGACTCTACCACGAATTTAATGATAACTTGCAATTTGTTTATATATCGTATAGCTCATTAATGGAGATTGTTTGCCAAACAGAGATAGCTTTTGAATTAGAATATCTAAAGAAGGATGCATTTGAAAATATTTCGAAAAAGGCAAAAAAACTATCGGTAAAAATGAGCAACTATATTGCGTCAATCAAAAAAAGCAACATTTAAACCATATTTCAACCATATTTACAACTATATTTAAACAGTGTTTTGTATAATATAAATATTTAACTGTTTTGTTTAACCACTAAAATAAGGGTAGATTAAATGATAGAGATATCGGAACATTTATTAACAGCGTTAACAGAAAGCGCAACCCGGTCTGAGCGAAAAAGAATGAATCATAATTTTCATCAACCTGAAACAGATATTGTTCAACGTATGCTGAATGCCGTAGAACCGGATTCATATGTCAGGCCTCATAAACACGAAAACCCCGACAAACATGAAGTATTTATTATACTTAAAGGCAGCATTTTAGCGGTGTCATTTCATGATGACGGTTCAATATTAAACCACTCTATCCTCAGCAGATCATCCGGTGTGTACGGCGTTGAGATTCCGCCGGGGACGTGGCACACAATCATCGCTTTAGAACCCAATTCTGTTTTATACGAATTGAAAGAAGGCCCGTACGATCCTCAGACAGATAAAAAATTTCCGTCATGGGCTCCTGATGAAAAAGATGAAAACGCATTAGCATTTAATAAAAACGTATTAAAGAAATTAAATCTTTAATGCCCTTTTTATGACATTTATCGTTTGAATACAAATATAAAATGCCATGAAGAACGGCGTTCTAAAAATATCTTGTATTTTTGTGCAATGAAGTATAATTGATAATGCACTTTATTTATGACATTAAAACCATCCATACCAAAAGGAACAAGAGATTTTTCACCGGAAGTAATTCAAAAACGGAATTACATTTTCGATTCAATAAAAGAAATTTTCACATTGTATGGTTATGTTCCCATTGAAACGCCTTCAATGGAAAATCTAACAACCCTGACAGGTAAATATGGCAATGAAGGAGATAAATTATTGTTTAAAATCCTGGATTCAGGAAATTTTTTGTCAGACATAGATAAAAATGAACTGACGACGCTTAATGCACCCCAACTGGCAGGAAAAATCGCAGGGAAAGGCTTGCGATACGACCTTACAGTGCCTTTTGCACGATACATAGCACAACACCAAAACGAAATTACATTTCCATTTAAACGTTACCAAATACAACCGGTATGGCGTGCAGACAGGCCGCAAAAAGGACGGTACAGAGAATTTTATCAATGCGATGCTGACATTGTCGGCTCTAAAGCCCTTATCAATGAGTTGGAGCTGATACAAATGGCCAATGATGTATTTAAAAAACTAAATATTGACATCACCATTAAAATAAACAGCAGAAAAATCATTTCCGGGATTGCCGAAGCATTCGGGCACAAAGATAAGACAGCAGCAATTGCTTCGTCAATAGACAAATTGGACAAGGCAGGTATTTCAAAGGTACAAGATGAATTAACACAACAAGGTATTTGCGACAACGCTGTATCATTCATCACAAATATTTTAACAAATAAAAATAAGAATACCCTGGATGCACTTGAAAACCTGTTCAAAGACCAATCTACATCATCGGAAACAGGGCTTAAAGGAATTGAGGAATTGAATTATTTCCGGGAAATGATTGACACATTGAATATCTCTCATGTCAACATTGACATGAGCCTTGCGAGAGGATTGGATTATTACACAGGCATTATTTTCGAAATTGTGTGCAATGATTTTCCAAGCAGTATTGGTGGTGGCGGCCGGTATGATAATTTAACAGAAATATTCGGGCTTGAAGGCACTTCCGGTGTTGGCATATCATTTGGCGCTGAACGAATATTTGATGTGATGGAACAATTGCAATTATTCCCAAACACCCTTATATCGAGTGTTAAACTCATGTTTGTTAATTTTGGAGACAAAGAAGAGGCATATTGTTATGCACTTTTAAGTAAACTAAGGCAACAGGGAGTCAGCACCGAGATTTATCCTGACAACGTCAAACTAAAAAAGCAACTCAATTATGCCAACCAGAAAAACATACCATTTGTTGCATTGGTTGGCGACGATGAAATGAAATCAAACACGATTGCCCTGAAAAACATGAATACAGGAGAGCAAAAGAAGATAAAAACCGATGAACTCGTTAATGCAATTAGCTCTATTCAAATACATGGTTGATCAATTAAAAAAAATGTGTGTTGAGGAATCACTGAAAAATCCAAAGTTCATAAAAACAAAGTTCAAAGAATAGGAACACAGATGACGCAGATTAAGCAGATGATCACAGAAGCCCAAATAAATCTCAAATTTAAAATTCAAAACTGTTGGTGCTGCATGATTAGCCCAACAACTAAACACAACATCACAAACCCATGACAAAAATATAGCACAAACTTTTTGGGGGAATCTCGTGCATGAGACTCCGCAGCCGGGCACCCATCCGGTGAAGACAGCGTAAAAAAATATGTAGTCCACGTAAGGAAAAAGGAAGAATGAAAATAATATTTCTACAGCTGTGACAGGACAAAAAATAAAGATGGCTGTTCATA
>CAZJWE010000073.1:0-16036 GCA_964549265.1 uncultured Bacteroidales bacterium
AACTTTTCCCAATATCGGGAAACTTTATTTTGGTTTTGCGATGGAATTAGCAGGGATAAAAATATCATTGAAAAAGTAATAACTATCCAAAAATTACCAGATAAAGATAAACAATGTATTATGTATTCTATTGAAGGCTTAATTCAGCATGCCAAAACAAGACAAGCCTATTCGGCATAGAAAAAATAAAACCCGGCCTTAACCGGGTTTTATTTTTTTATTTGGATTAGCTGTTAATACTTCGGTACAAGTGACGCTATCGCTTAACACTTGCACCAGGTTGGGGGTAGAAAAATTACACTACCATTCCATTTGAATAATCTTACTTAATTTCCCATCCTTAAATAGCTCAATATTTGTATACCGATTACTATCAGCCCAAAAATACAAGTATCGTTTCCCATTTAATTTACTATCTTTATAATTCGCTTTCATTTCAAGATAATTTCTATTAGGATGCCAATAGCAATATTCTCCATTTATATAACCATCTTTAATACATCCGATAACTGCGGTATCCTTCATCTCTTTATCATAAAAAATTACATATTTACCGTCTGGAATATCATTTTTTAATATATATATCTTTTTATTTGAATGTAATTTCATGTAGCTGGTGTCTCCATAAAGGTGATAATATACTTCTGTTGAATCACATGTATCACAACAATCACAGCATTCTTGAGAAAGAACTATAGATGGTAATAGTAATAAAAATAAAACTATATATGTTTTCATCTTTTTTTGGTGTGTTTTGTTTTATTTTCAATTTCTTCTAAATCTTCTTTTGTAGGTTCTTCTTCTCCATATTTATCAATATTTGATTGAGGATCTTCCCCTCTTTTTTCAGGCACATAAGCTCCAACTGAGAGACTATTTACTTTCCCTCCAGATACTTCAACAGACAAATATTGATCATCCGTTATCTCATATGGAATATCAAATTCCCCTTTTTCTTCAAATTCAAAAGTCTCTATCAATTGTCTTTCTCCGCTTTCTTTATCTGCTACATAAACATTCACTTTGATGGTTTCGTCTGGTTCTGTTTCGATTTCTCCTGTAAGCATTCCTCTATTTTCTTTTACATCTATGTATCCTCTATTAGAGCCTTGGTATACAACGTTACGTTTTTCTGGAGTAGTTGCTCCATAAACATTCCAACTCCAAGCATCTTCATTACTTTCATACGATTCATAATTTGCTTTTGTCTCTTCATACCAACCTCCTTCAGTTTGTGCATGCCTTTCATAAGCACGAACTTGTTCAGGTGTAACATTGTCATAATAGCGTTTAGCTAAATAGACAACATCGCCATTTTTAAGCTTTGCTGTTGTCATATAAACTTTTAATGTACCATCCCCTGGCCCAAATCCATCAACATCAATAAATCTAATAGGATTATTAGCAGCAAAAAGATAAGGACTCCAAAAAGGATAATTTCTTGCTTTGGGATCTAAACTCAAAAACCTACCAACCCTGCTATCATAAATCCTCGCTCCAAAATCTAAATGGCTGCCAGTCACGCCTGTTATCTCATCTAGTTTTTCCTGTCCATTAAACCCGAACCTATAATCCCCCGCATTCAGATTCCTGCCCGGCATCAGCATCCCAAAACTATAAAATTCATTATATCCTGTAAGGATTGAAGTAAAATGTTCCGGATGCCCTGTTGAACTCAATGTGCTGTTTTTCTCATCGCTTAAAAGTACACGCACATTCCCGAGGTGGTCTTTTACAGAATATTCCTTCAATCCAAGGGTTCTGTTGTAATAATTCGTTTCTGTGGTATTTGAAAGCGGGCTGTCTATGATTTCATTGTTTACTCCCAGACGGTCGCTGCCATAAATGGGCCGTTCGGTTAAGGTGAGGCCCCGGGCATCGCGCCTGAATATACCCATGATATTCCCCTGGGCATCGCGTGTGTAATAGGTCACTTCAACATCGCCGCCCGGTTGTTCAACACGCTTTTGTATGCGGTTGCCATTGGCATCATACATATAGCCAATATGCATGGTACCGCTACTCAGGGTGCGGTGCACGGCTTTGACTTTGCCGGCCAAATTCCATTCTACCCGTATGTTGTCTTGTTTTGATTCGATCATGTTGCCAATTGAATCATAAAGATAATTAAAATTTGGTTGCGAAACAAAATCCGATCCGATATTTCCCTGGGCCGCAAAATCTTTGATGTGCATGAGCCTGTTGGTGCCCGGGTAATACCAGTAATTCATCCGGTCTATCACCAGGTTAGGTATGTTGGCATTCCTGTGAAGCTCCAATATATTGCCATTGCCATCATAAGTATACCTGGTGTCATATTCGGGCGTGTCGTCCCACGTGGCCCCGTTATGATACCTGAAATCTGCATTCACCAGCCTGTTCAATGCATCATAAATGTATTTGTGGCCCGTGAGCTGTTCGTATGTATTGCCTACAGACGATCCTGTGTGCGATGTCCAGGCACTGATGTTGCCATTGTATAAAGAGCGGCCGGGATCTGCTTTCAGCATGTGCGGGTCGGTTTTGGTATAGCGCGAGCCCGTGGCATCACGGTGATAATCGCCATTGTAATAGTTCAGGGCCATACCAAAAATATCTTGTGCTGCATGTGTCCCGTCATGGCCCGGGTCATTGGCCTGGTTTAATGACGGATGGTTGATGCCTTTGAGCCATCCCTGGATGGTGTAAATATAATCGAGCCCCTGCACCTTGTCATGGCCTATCTCTGTCCGTTTTAACGGGCCATGAGCATAATAGTCATACGAAGCATCATTTTCCCACACAACATTGTCGCGCGAGGTCATCACACTGCGTATCCTGTTGTCTGCATCATATTCATATTTATGATAAAATTGGCTGTTCAGGCCTTCATTAAAGGCCACCTTGGTCACATTGCCGCTGATCAGGTCATATTCATACCGTAAATACGTTTTACCAATGCCGGGGCAGTTTTGTACCATCCATTCCACATTTCCATGAGGGTCATAGCTGTATGATGTTTTCACCTGGTCATGCTTTAAAGCCAAATTCCCGTCTTGATCGCTGATGGTGTATGATACCCTGTTCAAAAGGTGGCGCGGCATAGTGCCGTCCACATACTCATCGCCCGGGATATTATAGTATGTCCTCACTTTTTCGGTGCCGTGTGCAGGAAAGAACTGATCATTCCGGTGTTCTTGTAAATGCCGTAAGTCCTGGCTGCTTTTGCCTACCTCAATAATACGGCCATGGTTGTCATATTTGGTATATGAATAGGTGCCTTCTTCGTATTGGTTGCCGTTTTGTGAAAACCGGAGCCTGCTCATGTCATCGTAAATAAACATGGTGGTGTCGCCATCGGGGGTGTGTTGCGATAGCACCTGGCCCAGGCTGTTGTATTTATACCAGGTGATTAATTTGTGGTCAGGCAGTCTTCTTTCCTGCACTGATACAGGCAGGTTAAAAAAGCTCATGTCTACCCCCTCGGGCGGTACGGTGCGGATGAGATTGCCTGCCCGGTCATAGTAATACAGTGTAAAATTATGGTATCCGAGCGGATACTTCACAATGAGCTTGTCATGCAGGTTGCGTGTCAACCCGCATTGGGCATTGTATTGATTGATGTACTGATCTGTTTTGATGTCTTCAAGCAGGTTGATCTTCTGGATGTTGATCTCCTGGTATATCTTCTCTGCACTGATCTCTTCACAGGTTAATGGCACAGGGTTGTAAATATATTGGGTAAGGCTGTCGGGCACCCATACGCCTTCGCGCATTTCAGTAAACCTGAAGCATAGCGAATGCGATATGGGGCAGTCGGGGAGAAAACCCAGCTTGGCCACATAGGTGCCTGCAGGATTGAGGGTGATGTGCCCGAACAGAGCATCCGTCTCATTGGTCCCGCTGATTACCACACTTTCGCCCAGCACGTCTATGTGCCTTCCGTCGTCGTCGCCACGGCTTCCGGCTGTTACCACCTTTTCTACATCAAGTTCATTGTTTAGCATGGCTATGAATATTTCTTTCCCGCCGGCGCCGGATATTGTGGAGTCGGTAAACTGCACCTGGCCGGAAAAGTCGCCGGTTAGCAATATCTCATTATCCTCTTTGTATTGTATGTCCATGGCCAGGTCATGCCCCGAACCGCCGTATGATTTGATGTCAAGAGAGTTGCCACTGAAATCGAGACGTTCCACGAACACGTCAAAATCGCCTTGAGAAATTATGGTGTCTTTGCCAATAATGGTATCCCTGAAACGTCCGGCCACGATCACCGCGCCATCATTATCATCCATGGTGATGCTGCTGATAATGCCGCCGCCCGGCCCGCCATAATATTTTTTCCATACCTGTTGCCCGGTTTGCAGGGAGATCATTCCCACCTCGTAATTGGTACAGTATAGAATATTGCTGCCCGTGGGGATCAGTTTATCAATGGAATGTGTCAATATCCCCGAGAGGTTCATGTTATTAATAGCATGCCCTTCTTTATCCATTACTTCGATGTGCCGGTGATTTCCTGACGTCGTGTTTTGGCCTGTTGCCACTAGCAGGTCGCCATCATCGGCCAGTGCAATGGCATCACCTGCCTGGTAGCGCATTCCGGGTTTCGGAGCAGAGGTGATGATCCATTGTTCATTGCCGGCACTGTCGTACTTGGCAGTGAAATCATCGGTGATACCGGTTTCTGTGAGGGTGGTGTCTGCAAATGTGAGCTCTTTGTCAAACGACCCTGTAATGTAAATATGCCCGTCACTGTCTACTTCCATTTGTTTGGCTTCGTCATTTCCGGGGCTGTCGGAACTTTTAAGCCATATCACATCGCCGTATTTGTCCATTTTCATTACAAAAAAGTCGAAGTCCATGCCACTGTTAGAAGCCGAATGCCCTTGTATGGAGACTGTGCCCATGTAGTTCCCGAGCACATAAATAAATTCATCGTCCCATGTTTTCATGTCTGCAACAAACAACATGCCTGTCTCATCCACGTGTTTCACCCATTCGAATCCTCCGGTGCCTTCTCCGCGGATCAGGTCAACAGACGTATATTTATCATCGCATGAGCCATCCAGGTCATTCAAAAGCACTTCAAAATCATAAAATACTTTAATGATGCTGTCCAATTGGCCTTTTGTGCCTACGGATGTTACATATTGTTGTCCGTTGATCATGGTATCCTGCACACTCAGGTCACAAAATTCTTTGCAATGTTCAACCATAGTTTGCACAATGAGTTCCATTTCACAGTATTTAACATCGGCAATGCCTGCATGGAGCCCGGTGCTGTCTTCGGGCACAAATTCCATTGTCCAGTCATTGTAATTCACATTGTAATTTTCAATGGTGAGTGCGCCGCTGTGTTGTTTGAAAAAGTCGTCTACAGCGCCGTAAAAGAAGTCAAATTCCCTGTCTTCACACATTTCATAGCAAAAGTTTTTCATATTTTCGGCATCTTCTTCCGCGTCTTCCAGGGTGGGTTCATCCCCTTCCGTATCAATGCCTGTGATGGCCATATATATCTCGTATTTCACTGAATCGTCAAAACAGTTAAAATCATGTGTTCCGGGTGTACAGTAAAGGCTGTCGTAATAATCCATTACTGCTTTCATCCTTGCATTTGCCGGGTTGTACATAAAATTTTTATAGGCTTGTTCTACCACTGTTGCATTGCCTGCTTCAGACGGGCCATAATGGTATGTTTTAAGCATAAAGGTGTCGTTTGACAGCATGTGGTTTTCTATGCTCTTAATGAATGAGCTGAACAGACTGTATTCAAAGCCCACCACCATTGTCTGGTCCATCATGGGGTCTGTATCTCCCACGTTAATGGTTGAGGGAATGCTTACAGAGTCCTGAACCATTGCATTTATCTGTTCGGCATGGTTTCGCACAGCAGTGTTCCACGATTTCCAGAGTAACTCACAATCATATCCGTCATTCATCATATTCTCTATCAGGGTATTGAACTGTCCGGGTGCAAAGCGTGGCAGGTATTTGAGTTTGCCGTCTGTAGTGGTGCCGACATACCCGGTTCCCTGGTAATAGGTTTCAAAGTAATTTTCAAAGCTGTCGGGTTCGCATATAATGGGAGGGCAAAAGTCAATCATGGGGATGATGATGGAGTCATTGCATGCAATATACACTACATAATACCCATCTTCATTGCCGGTTGGCTGGACGATCCTGTCTGCATTCAGGTCAAGGAAGGCAAATAAGCCCTCAATGTCATGCGTCTCCAAGAATCCTTCAATGGGCGAAAGGGCTGTTGTAATTTCCTGTTCATAAAAATCATATATGGATTCTGCATACGTTTCCCTGTAATAATCATCTGACACAGGGTTTCTGTTCAATGATTCCAGCTTTTTTACCAGTGTGTAATTGGTTTCTTTTTTACAGAGCGCTGTGATAACGGTATCCTGTGTGTTGAATGAAAAGGTATTGCCGGAGGAACAATCTAACGGTGGAAGCACAGCTTCATAGATCACCTGTTTTGTATGGTCGTCTTCATTGATGAGTTCAATGGTGAGCTTATAATCGCATGTATGGCACAGGCCACTGCATATTTCTGTGAGCTCATTGGGCGTGAGCTCATAGTCTATGATCACCTCCCTGTCTATGGGGGTGAAAAATAATTTTTTCTGTGTGGTGAATACAAATGGTGAGGGGCTGGCATTTTGTGTACGCACGTCGGTGATTGTATCGAGGTTGCCTGCGCCGGGGAGCAGTTCCTGGGGGCTTGGCCCTGAGGGCACATCAATGCAGGTTACCAGCACATTGCCGTTTTTGTCTTTGTAAGTGATCCTGACCTCATTGTTGGGGTCAATCATAATGGTTTTGCGTACATCTGTTGTATCCGGTGTTTCTTTTCCAAACAAGCGGGTGAGTTCCGCTGGCGGAGCATCGAGGTAAAAATAGCGGGTGGTATGCCTGCCGTTTTGAAATGACAGGGTATCGCCTAAACCTGATGTTTCTTTTATCCGTCCGTCCTGGTAAAAGGTGGTGCGTGTATAGGGCACGTCTTCTGAAGACGGCACCCCTCTGTTTATACCATTGTCCTGCCCACTGTAGTAACCGCCTTTCAGGGTTCCGTACTCCGGGGTATCTAGTTTGATATCACTGTCAAAATGGCTTGCATCATATTTTGTACCTGTCTGGGTGGTGAATACATCTTCTTCATATCCGAAATTGCTTTTTCCCGGTACCGGTACAGGAAGCACCTGCAAGGATTGCCGCCCCGTATAATCATATATGTTTTCGCGCAATACCACCTGCCGCCTGGTTTGCAGCCTTGTCTGTTCCTGTATGACCTGTTGCAGTCCGTTGGCAAATGTCAGGCGTTCGCTTTGTTTTCCGTCTTCTGTAAATATCCGGCTGTATATAAAGTTTTTGTCTGCATCGGGCTGAGTAAAAGTAAAGAATGCTGTTTGGCTCCATTGCCCGTAATTTGTGGGGTCTGTTTTTCCATTTTTCGTTTCGCCAAGGGGTCTAACACGCCATGCATACATTCCTGTCTCTTCTGCCAGGGTGAGGGTTACGGAAGTGCGGGCATCATCTACTTCAAAGGTGGCTGCATTTTTCCATCCTTCCCATTGGCTGTTGGCAGCCAATGCCTGAGAATTAATATCGAACAAACGCAGGTATTGCACCTGGTAACGGGGGACAAACAAACATTTGGATGGCGGTTGCCATGAAAAAGTTTGTTCCCATTGGCCGGGAACTATGGAGGTAGATAATCCTGTTGCCTGGATGTTATGTAAATCTGTTTCGCCATAGTCTTTTATATATACGTTTAGTTGTAGTGAGTCGAGAACTTCTGCAGGGGTTGCAGAATATGACACCGGTGTAATGGTGAAGTTCCTAAGGTTATGTGGATTTGCAGTAGCAGAAAAATGATATACTGCCTCCGGCTTTTGAGCATTCAGCCCCAGAGTTATAGTTTGTACATAACTGCCTGTTGTGGATTCAACCCTCAGGTCAAATTCAATGTAGGCTGTATCGAGGTGTGCTCCCCAGTTATATATTTCTCCGGCATTGAAACGGGCAAACAGGTTAACTTTTTTTGTTTCGCGCGGGCAATCGGAGATTCTTTCTTTGCATGTATTCATTCGAAGCATATAGCTGTTCCCGATATTTTGTATCTCATTTGATGATAAAAAGATGGAATCCTGGCGTTCTTCATGTTTTTGAACATCAATGGTAAAGGTGTATGAATCATCGGCTCCGGACACATACGCTGCTACAACTTCTATGGTTTTCACTCCGGGCACAATATTGGGGGAAAATGAAAGCTCTGCTACTCTGCCATTCCCATCAAGTGGGGTGGCTGTAACACCTGCAGGTAGGTTAGGCCACGAAAAACTTGTTGCATTTTCTGCACCTTCTACTTCATATATGAGGTTATAATCCTGACATCCTGTTTTATAACCTTCTACTCTGGTAATCGGTTCATTTTTTACATCTACTGTAAACGTTTTGGTTGTTCCATCGCCACAAGTATTGGCAGGTGTAACACTTATTGAGATGCCATTTTTTTCCTGTTGGAATTTTAGTGTTACTTCCTGTTTATCTGCCGAAGATGAAACCATGGTAATATTATCTCCGGGGTCCCAGTTCCACTTGAAATGGTCGGCATAATCGCCGCCTATTGCTTTATATGTTTTGGTATAACCGTTTGGAATGATTCGCGGCCCTTCTACCTCTGTGATGGATTTGGGAATAAAACAAATTGATTTTTTAAAAACACCTGCCTGATGTCCACACGGGTCCGATGCTATACATTTAATCCGCTCACCAGGCTTTGAATCTCTGAATATCACTTGCATAGACGTCCTGTTTTCACCACCGCCTACAAAAACCCACTCATATTTTGTATAATTAAATATCCCTAATGATACGCGTTTCTTTTTATACACGTACCAGTCAAAATAATTTACATTATTTGCAGATACAGGATTGAACTGATATGTATATGTCTGGTTTAATTCAACCTGTTCGGGCCCGCTGATATAACTATTTGCCGCATCAATACTTCCCGTGGTATCTACGGTAAATGTATAGGTATTTGTTATTGAGGAGCCAAATTTAAACCCAACATATGTCACCTCATAACTTCCGGGCTCTAAGATTTTATACATTTTTGAATAGGTATGTATTCCATTTTTATGGCTATGGTTTTGGGCTATATTTTCGAGATATCCGCTGTTTGTATGCCAAAAAATATTTGATAACCGTCTATTGGATTCGATATAAAACGTGACGGTATTCCCAACACATGTTTGCCCTTTGGTTTGAATTACCGGATCGGCGTTGATGTTGCCTGCCAGGCATAACATTACAATTGCCAGATATAAATTTTTCATCTGTTTAATTTTTAATTTTTAATGGTCATATGGAGCGTGCCATGAGTTTAATTTATTGACTTTGTGCAATCTAAACAGATTATTAATCATCATGCCCGTGTGTGTCAATAAATTTGTCATGGCTCGGTTCATATGTTTATTTTTCATTTGCTTATTTTCAAATAGTTATATTATGTTAAAAACAAAAAATGCATGCCCGTATCATAAATGCTACGGAAAATTAAAACAACATTTGTTCCTGTGTTTTTTATGCATTCTTTGTATTTTTTCTTCTTTATACTCATTGCATCATTAGTTAATCATATTCATTACATTGTATCCTGAATATTCAGGCTTTAGGGTATTCTTTTCCGTATAAACCTGTTTAAGTGCAGTACCATTGAATACCGGGCCTGTGTATGAATAATCTGTCTTGTTCATGATGATTGTTATATGTTTAAATTGATGTTGTGTTGTGTATTCAATTGTAAGCTTCTTGATCCGCTTTGCTTCATTCAACAAGAAAGTAAGGTATTGAATATTGGTATTAAACCGTCCCGTTTTAGCAGTTTGTAGGTTTACTTGCCGGTATGCCTGTCCATTAAGCACTACAGATTTACATTCCTGTACTTTTGAGTTTATAATAAGCGAATCCCGCATTTTAATAAACGGCCCGGCCAGCTTGTCTTCTTTGCTGTCATCAGGATTTGCAGTGATTAAAATCAATTTCTTTTTATGATGGATGGTCACTGCCATATGTTTATCTATATAGATCATGTGATCATTTGTTTGCACCATTGTTTTTCCTGTTTTTAAATTGGCAATATATGTGATGTCCTGTGTCTGGGCAGGAATTGTTTCCCAATATTCATTTTGTATGGTATATTCCATGTAAATCCCTTCATAAGCATCTGCTTTCGTTGCATCTGATAATGATTGGTAACTGGTTATCAAATCCGTTTTGCATTGTCCGTCTTTTTGTGCATTGACCTGAAAGCAGAACATGCAGAGGATGAATGATAACAATTGTGTTAGTGTTCCAATATGGCCAAAATTTAGACTCTTTTGTGATGGCTTTGTTTTATTCGTTTTGTTCATTTCTAATGTTTTTTATTCGTCGTTGTATTTTTATTTTGGTTGCGTTATTGTATGGTATTGTGTCTCTTGTATGGTTTGCATGCCCCGTTCGGTTTCTATCATTTTACGCACCAGCTTGCCCTCTTCATTGTATTGGTAGAATGTGGCAAAATGCTGGTCATCAAACTCAGCAAGCAGCCTGAGGGTGCGCGTGTCATACACAAACGCTTTCATTTGTGTAAACGGATATTGCATTTTAATGTCATCAATCCATAGAGTTGCATTATCCACTGCATTCGTTGAACTTACTCGTTCTAAATCCATCGCAATGTAAAACGAAGGATAATCTTCCGATACTTCTTTGGTAATCCTGGCCTCACACAGGCTCCATTCCCCTACTTGCGAAACCACAGTAACCGGCACATACATATTTAACACGGTGACGTTAAGCGCTTCTGCAATGTCTTCAGCAGGTATTTCAGGGTTGTCTGTTTTCACCCAGAATTTTATGATGAGCGGGTATGCTTTTGCATGGCCCCATCCATAAGGCTTTTTAATCATTCCCAGGCTTATCTTGTCTACTGTAAGTTTCAGGCTTTGCTTACCCGTATGCGCCACTGTATTGTCTATTTCGCCTCCCGGAAATCTTCTTCCGCTTTCGAGATACCTACCAGAAGCCGTATGATACACGTTTTCAAAACTTACATAATGTGCATGCCTTTTTGTTGTGTTGCTGGCAACTAAATAAGGCACTGAACCATGGTATCCGTATTTTACTATTGAGCGTATGTCCAGGGCATTTTTTTCGGCAATGGCATCGCCATTGGGAGTATACCGTGTTATATTGGTGGCTTTGACCCAATGCGAAGGATGGTTGTCTTCTTCATAATGATAATTGAAATCCTGCATGAGAAAGGTTCCATACTCATAATTATAATTATAGCTTTTGTCTGTCAGCTTGGTTTTATATGCATATTGAGATGTAACTCTGGCTTTGCCTTTTTTGCCCTGTTCGAAATTATTGGGTGAAGTAAACTCACCGCCATATTGAGATTTATACAATGAAGTGTCAAAACCCCATTCGTCGAAAAATGTTTTCGATGAAGCAGATACCACCCGTACTTTGTCGCCGTCACCATCTTTTCTGAAACAATTGAATAATTCGTCGCCGGGACAATTGTTTTTCTTAAACACGATGCGGCCGGTGGTATTGTCTACATAAAAACTACCGCCTACATCTACAGGGATGGATGAACGGCAAAGGGGCCGGTATACTTCTATTGTTCCCTGAGCATAATGCATATCACAATTTTCGCGGCTATCTCCGGTTAGGAAGATGGTATACATTCCTGGCCTGTAATAAGTATGAGTGGTTTGATTACTTGTTTCTGTATTGCTATTGTAATCACCCCATTTCCAGGTATAAGTGTAAGTGTCATCATAGCCATTGATGGTAAAGGCTATGCTTCTTCCGGTAGATATTTTGGTTTTATCTGCTGTAAACCCAATGATTGTGGTATCATTTCCGAGTGTAACACTTTTTAGTTTGCTGGCACCGGCACAATTTCTTGTCCGCACCACCACTCCATATACTCCCGATTGAGCAACGGTATAGCTGGGGCCGGGAGTTTCTACAAGCGGTTGATACGGATATTCATACCAATGCCATGTATAATTACCATCAAACGGCAAGCTTAAAACAGCTTCAGGGACTTCACAATCCACGTCTACCATTACATCCAGTTGCGGAATATCATTTTGGATGTTTTTGGTAGTGGTGACTGCTATCTCTTTTGCGCTGCAACCGGCAGGGTCTGTCACCATTACCGTATCTATCCTGTTGTCTTCTACTTCAAATGTGATGTATGGTGTATGTTGATTTTCCGGGATCCATGTAAAGTCATAACCATTTGTATTCGCCACTCCTTGTACAGATGCCATTAATGTTTGGGTGGCATTGCGACACAATGGCTCATCTATCAACGGATTGATAATGATCACCGGAAATGATTGAGTGATATCCTGGAGAACTTCTGCATCTTTTACCAGTTCATTATCATACATTACTCTCGATGTATAAGCAAGTAGTGTCATCGCTGGTTTCTTATTCCCTAGCTTTACCATAACAGTAAAGGCTTGTTGATGTAAAGCGGGAACAAAGCCAGGCGTAAGGTTCCAGGTGAGTATTGTTGTGTCATTTGCATACTGAATTGCATCGGGCTGCATAGGAGCTGACGTACTAACATATTCTACTCCGGAAGGCAGGTACATTATCAATTGATCTACATAAGATGGATTATTCGTATTGTTTGATAAAGTAGCAGTTACATTAAATGTTGTATTGCACTGATTAACTTCCGGAACATGCATGGCCAGGTTTATGTCATCGGCTGATACCAAAGGCACATAAATGCTATCCAATTCAGCGGTTACCCCTTCATTGTCAACCACAGTAACATCATAATACCCTGTTGGCACATTTTGTGGGTCTTGTACATTATCCGGGCCATGCGACCAAATATACGTGTAAGGGGATATTCCTCCGTTTACAGTAAGGTTGATGGTTCCGGTGGAGTCGCCATAATCCGGTGTGGTAGTGGCAGAGAGGGTGATGGGGCTTCCTCCCGTGTATACCCGGTCATACAGGCATATCCCAAAGGCACCCTGGCTGCCGGGCAGGCCATTATCTACAGAAATATAATAGGTTGAATCTTGTGTGAGCCCGGTATAATTGAGGCTCACCACACCCAGGGGCAATGCCCTGCATTCGAGCGGTGTATCATACGGGTCGCTCCACAAGGCAACAACAGGAGCTGTGAGTCCGTCGGGCATGACTTTAACCCGTACTTCGCCTGTGTGCGGGGCTTTGAATTGATACCATATATTGTTATTGGGCAGGTTGTAAGGGCCGCAGGTAAAAGACGGGCCTGTGCCTGACAAACCTGCCGTGGTAAATCCGCAGGGGTCTGAACACCATGAGGAAGTGCTGTAAATATCTATTTCATATGCATCGTCAATATTGTCTATAAAACACTGTGCGGGGTTTGATGCTTTGGTGGTCACTTCATCCAGCCCGTAATAGACTTTCAATGTATTGGGCCCTTCAAAAGCACGGGTGCTAAAGAAGGTATAATCATGCCCGTCCGTGGCCGATTCATATTTTTTAACGCCCAGGCCGGCAGGTTTCACAACCAGACTATCCCACAGCTTGTTAGAATATATTTCATACCTCACTTTCACTTCAAAGGGGCTTGGGTTGCGTATTCTCCATCGCCGTTCGCAGGCCGGGTTATAAGAGCATACAGAGGTCAGTTGCAATTTGCATTGGGCGCCTCCTGAGGCTTTGATAATGGATTCGTCTTCGCCATATTCCAGGACAGCCGTGTTTTGTCCTGGCACTGTTGGTGTTTCCACAAATGTATAATTATGACCGTCTGTTGCTGTCTCATATTTGAGCCTGCCATATCCTGCCGGTGGTGTAATGACTGTATCCCAACTGCCATCGGGGTAAATATGATAGCGGGCTTCAACCGGGAACATGCTTGGGTTTTCAATTCGCCATCCCCTTGTGTAGTCGGGGTCTACGGTACAGACAGAGGTGAAGCCCAGATCACACGTGTCGCCTCCTGAAGGAGTGGTGATGGTTTGGTAATCGCCATAAGTAATAGTCATGGTATTGTCGCCCGGGGCTGTGGGGGTGGTGAAAAAAGTATAATCTTTATAAGCAGGTTCTGCCCATTCGTCCAGCACTCTTGCCTCGCCTTCGCGCGGCACATAAACGGTTCCCGACTCACCGCCGGCCACTTCATAGTCCACTTCAAGAGCAAAATCGTTGGGGTTGTAAATGCGCCATCCCCTGACCTCATCAGGATCAAACGTACATAATGAGGCCAGCTCAACATCAGAAGCAACCCTGGGCACCCTCACAGAACAGGTGTCTCCGTATCCGCTCCAGCTGGTATCTGTTTTGGTATCCACTCTTGTGCGTACAGCGATCCGGTATGTTTTATTGTATAGTACCTCCATGTCCAGCTCATCCAGAGAAAACACATTGTCACCGGCCTGATGCACTTCCAACACCCGGGATTCATCATCCATCACTGTAAACTCATACACATCTGCATACAGAATGTTACCGGTTTCCAATGGTTGGTTTAAGGAATCAATGTCTGCATTGCAAACAGGAGGTGTTAATTGACTCAACGGGTGCGGTTCCGTGGTGATGCTGCAAACAGGCCCGTAATCAGACCAAATACCTGCTACTTTAGCACGTACATCAACATGATAGGTAGTATTGTAATTCAGGTGGTCAGGCAATTCCTCCAACCGGATGAGCGCTCTGCGGGTTTGGTATACTGTATGTACACTGTCGTGTTCATCCGAAAACCTGAATATATACTCCTGAGCACGGGGAACAGGCCTGGCCATC
Source organism: uncultured Bacteroidales bacterium (assembly GCA_964549265.1). Lineage (GTDB taxonomy): Bacteria > Bacteroidota > Bacteroidia > Bacteroidales > JBBRXJ01 > CAYMKE01. Next base: position 14,824 of record CAZJWE010000073.1, read on the forward strand.
AGGAATCCGTTCATCCGAATGCCGGTGTCGTTACAAAATCTGTCTGTCAGGTTTGTCTCCACCTGTTGGGTTCTGATGTAGCATTCCTCCCCCCATTCTGTCCATCCGTTTAATTTAAGCGCCCTCACCTGTATTCTGTATAATGTATTAAACTGTACCTGCAAGGCTGTTTCTGTAAGGCGGAAATAAGGCCAGGAATTTTGGTATGTAGTGAGTTCATCGCCATTAATATCCATAATACGGAATTCATATCTAAATGAAAATGGGATGAAGTAAGCCCAGATGTTCCGGTCAACTTGTATGTTCGACCTGTCACAAAAAGCAGGTATCAGATGTGTTTCATCGCGCGCCCGTGCATTCGCCCCGTGAAATCCGTCGAATCCGGGTGACGGGATGATCCAGTCGGGACGGTTATTTTCTGCCTTTATCGTGCATTCTTTGCCCCATTCTGTCCAGGCAATCACATAATCAAACATACCGGCACGTTGTTTCACCTGTGCGCGTACTTTCACACTATACGGGGTGTTGTATTTTATGCTTATGTCCAGGTCACTGAGCCTGAAGAACGGCTGGATATGCTGATAGGAGGTAAGCTCGTTGCCTTTTGTGTCCATGATCATGAACTCATACAATACTGCTCCCTGTATCCTTTCTGCACGAATAAGCCGGTTCACGTTGAGATCGTCGCGGTTGCAATACCGGTCTGACAGCCTTGTTGTCTGTGCATTGGCAATACAACAGGCGATTGTGAGGATGATGGTTAGATAATGTTTTGTTACCATGGTTGTTTTGTTGTTAGATTTAATTTTTTATTTAGTGGAGCCCAGTAGCGGAATGATAGCCACGAAAGCACTAAAATGCGAAAGGCTTTGATGCTCTGCGAGCAGTATAATAGCCACGAAAACACGAAAGCACGAAAGTATTGATCAGTTCTGATACGGTTTTTTATATCTTTTTTGTGTTTTTGTGTTTTCGTGGCTGCATCGCCCTGCGGGCGGAGTGATTGCCACGAAAGCACGAAAACACGAAATAAATTCCCAAATATGAATGGTTTGGGGTTTTTATGTAAAGCCTGTTTTGTTTTATTCGTTCTGTTCATTTTTTATTTCTTTTTATTGTGTTTTAGTGTTTTGGTGGCTATTGCATGCTCAACCCTTACAGGTGGGGTGAACTAAATCTCTATTATAATTAAATTAATTACGTTCAATATTTT
>CAZJWE010000074.1:0-15682 GCA_964549265.1 uncultured Bacteroidales bacterium
AAACTCATGGCGAGCTCCATATGACCATTGAAAAATTAAAAATAAACATATGAAACAAAATCATGGAAAAAAACGTTAAATTTATTATATTTGTACCTGAAGTGGTACACAAATTCAAAAATTTCAAATATGAGAATAGTAACAAGTCGTGAGTTCCGTGAACATCAAAAGAAATATTTTGAAATGGTTGATAACAATGAGCAGGTAATCGTGAAACGTAAAGACCGTGCATACAAGCTTGTTCCAGTAAGCGAGGATGATATGCTTGTGGATATACCAAAAGAATACAGGTGTGACCCTTACAAGATTAGTCCAAGTGGCGATACATTTTGGGCAGATAGACGAAATGTAGAAAAAGTAAAAAAAGCGATTAAGAATAAAGAAGTTGCAGCAAAACTAAGTTCTGCAGACGATATTAAAAACTTCCTGGACAGCTTATAAATATGTACATACTTGATATTACAGTCCAGGCAAAAAAGGATATTGCATTTTTGAAAAAGAACAGCGGAAAAGCAGTAACCAAGAAAATCGAAAAATCTCCTGAAAGAACTTATCGAACATCCCAGAACCGGCACCGGTCAGGTAGAACAGTTAAGAGGTGACAGACAAGAACAATGGTCAAGACATATAGACAAGAAAAACAGGTTAATCTATTCAATTGATGATAATGTTATAAAAGTTGAAGTTATCTCTGCAAAAGGGCATTATGGAGACAAATAACTCCATGCAGCCAAAACCCATTCGCACAATCCACCGTGGTTTTGTTTACTCCACACAAGATTCGGAAAATCGGTATTCGTCAGTTTTCGTCAGCAAGAACCTACGCCAAGCCGTCCAGGCACAATTTTATAAAGTGTTTATTTTTAAAGCTTGTAAAATAGCGAAATAAAGCAAACAAATACCAAAAATATCAAGTATAATATTATACCTGATATTTTTTAGTATATTTGAAAATTAATAATCAAAGCAAAATTTTTTCCGGGAACCTTTTTGCTTTTTTGTATCTATAAATAAAAATGTTTTTTAAATTAATATAAGCGGGGCATTGGAAGACAGGGAGTTTATAAAAAAATTAAAGAAGAAGGATATGGCTGCATATAAAACATTATATGACGAATATGCTCCACGGATGAAGTATCTTTTGTTCAGGTATGTGAGGTCGGATTATGAACTGGATGAATTACTACAGCAAGGCTTTATTACAATTTTTACAAAAATAAATCAATACACTGGAAAGGGCGTATTTGAGGGCTGGCTGAAAAAGATTTTTATCAATACAGCGCTTTTGTACATTAGAAAAAATAAAAAAATGAATGAAATGGTGGATATTGAGCAATATATTGAAACACATTCCCCGGAAGATATCCATCCTCAATTTGGCGAAACATTTGAAATCAAAGATTTTTCTGAGGAACAACCCGGGTTTGAATTGTTAGAAAAAGCTGACATCACGGATGATGATTTATTAACTCTATTGGATGTGCTCCCCCAACATTACCGGCTTGTATTTGATATGTATATTATTGACAACTTAAAGCATAAAGAAATCGCTAAAGCATTGAATATTAACGAAAAAACATCTAAGTCAAGGCTTTCAAAGGCAAGGGCTATTGTGAAAAAAAAGATGTTTGAAATGGCTAAAGAACGATTAATAATAGAACAAAATGGATAAGATAGACCAACATATTCAACAGATTTACCATGAGCGTTTGGGGGCAAAAGAGCTACCTCCCCAACCGGATACATGGGGGCAATTGGGGAAAAAAATGCAGAAGAAAAAATTTTTCATGTTTTCTCCTAAGAGATTAAATATTTGGTATTTAGGTTTAATGGCTTCTTTTGTAGGGCTGTTAGCCGTGTTGTATTTTCATGAGATACCAGGGCAAAATGATATGGTCAGGCACCAAACCAATACTCCCGCGAGCTATGTACCAGACACCATCACTAAAGACACGATGGGAAAAACACTTCAACAAAATAATCAATACCCAGAAATTCAACAAACGAAGGAGGTAAAGAAAGAAAAAACACCTCAGCCTCAGCCTCAACCTCAACCAAATTCAACATTAAACAACACCCCTCAGGTAGTTGAACACAAGATTATAACAAAAGACAGCGCAGATATTGCCCCGCAAAATAACAGCCTGGTATTCGCGGATGAAAATTTGGACATTGAACCTGAAATTGATTCGTCCCGGGCAAAAGCCCCATTAAACGATACATTGAAAAAAAACGCAATTCAGCCGGATGTACAAACCGTGATTAAGAAAAAAAAGAAGGATACCATTATCGAAGTAGTAGATACGGTTAAAGTCAATAAAAAGAAGAAGAACAAAGTTATTCGATTACGATGAGGATCATCAATATTGTATGTTTAGTATTTGTTTCGGCCTCATCTTTCTGCCAGTATCAAAGGGATTCTGTAGTTTATGACACCATTCAGTTGAATGCAGATACCACGATCATCAAAAAAAAGGTGATTGTAAAAGAAGTGACAGAAAAACCACCGTTAGCCATTGGTTATTACACGGAAGCCAATTTTTCTCCATTGATTACCAACACCTGGTATACCAATCATTTTATCGACAGCATCAGCACCTCACTGCAAGGGTATTCGGCAAGCGTAAGTCAATGCATAGTTGTAAATAATTACCTCTTACAGGCAGGGATTAACTATACAAATTTGCATTCATCATTTCATTATGAAAAATATTCAATGGATATAAACACCGGTTCATATAATGTAATTGACACCATCAATATTCATTACTACATTATAAATGGAGATTCTGTCCCCGAAGTGGTCACTGAGCAGAGAACGGTTGACTATTCTGACACGGCCCGCAACCATATCCATTTAAAAGGCAGGCAAAGGTATCAGTTTTTGAATATACCCGTCCTTTTTGGATACCGGTTCAGAGCAGAAAAATTTGCTATACATGTAAAAGCCGGGGTTGTAGTTCAATTGTTGTTGTCTGCCAGGGGTGAAATTATAGATCAATCATCGCTTACACTGAATAAATTGCAGGAGGTAGCCCCCAAAAAAACGTCTGTTGTTTCAATCATGAGTATTGGGTTTGAATATCCTTTTTCAAGATATTTTTCCATCTATGCTGAACCGGTTTTTCATAAAGGCCTCAGTGGTTTTAAACAAAACCCGCAAATAAAAAATGTTAACAAATTTGGTGTAAATCTGGGCTTACAGTATTGGTTTTAGAAAAAAAACAATCATTTCCGGGAACCTTTTACCAAGTTTGCATCTATTTGGAAAAATCAATTAATACTTATATTTTATTCATTTAAAAAACAGATTATGGAAAAGATAAACACACATCCGGCCTTAACATTTAAAATAATTTTTGTATTGTGCTTTATGGTTATGCAAATTGGGGCTTTTGCCGGGCAATGCGATACGGTGAATATAATTGCCAATGCCGGCGAGGATGTGGACATAAGCAACGGGGCCGATACCACACTCACGGCCACCGGTGGCACAAGCTACCTGTGGAGTACCGGGGAAACCACACCTTCTATAACCGTAAGCCCCACCGAAACCAGCAGTTATATTGTTACCGTTGCTGATGAAAACGGGTGTTCCGATACCGATACAGTGGTGGTTAGCGTGGGATGCAGGCCTCTTATATCTGTCAAAGGCGGCGATGTCTGTAAGGGCGATACCATTGCCGTTGATCTTATAACTACACAACTGTTTGAAACCTGTGAGGTTTTGTGTTATAACGGAAAGTTGATGTTTGACCATACCAAGTTGGAATATGTTGATTATGATCTTACTGGTACGCTATCAGAGAACAGTATGTCAGTGGCAAGGATGGATGGTATCGATTCTATAAAATTTCAATCCTTGTTTACTTCAAGTAAAAGGTACGTTGGGATGGGAAGCCTGATAAAATTTAAATTTATTGCTTTGGAAGAAAGTGTTGATTCATTAGAGTTGTTTACTTTTCATTTCAACAACATAGAGCAATTTAATATCACGAACGGTTCTGTTACAGTACACCCCCTCCCAACAGTAACACTGGATGATTTAGACCCTGTATCGTTGAATGGCGGCACTATTGAACTAACCGGGGGGGCACCGGAAGGCGGCATCTATTCCGGCCCAGGCATTGCAGCGAGCCCTGACTTCGACCCACAGGCTGCCGGGCCGGGCACCCATGATATTGTTTATACCTATACCAATGGCAATGGGTGCGCCAACTCCGATACCACCCAAATTACCGTGAACTGCGACCCGACTATCACAGCCAATGGCGGCGAGGTATGCCAGGGCGACACCATTACTGTGAGCATCTCTACCAGCGAGATATTGGAGAGTTGTAAGCTTGATAATTATCAAATGAAATTAATTTATGACTCTGAATTAATTGAATTCATTGAATACGATTTGGAAGGAACCCTTAACGAAGAAGCAACAATTTATTATAATAATGAAGACTCTTTAATTACCTGGGCAGCATTATCAGGACCAAATAACATACAATTGATTGGAGCAGGTAATTTAATTAATTTTAAATTTAAAGGCTTAAGTTCTGGTGTTTCTTCATTAGAATTAGATCCTGGATTTGCTCGAATGAATGCAAATCCACTTAGCCGTTTAATCAGTGGAGAAGTAACCGTTCACCTTTCACCAACAGTAACACTGGATGATTTAGACCCTGTATCGTTGAATGGCGGCACTATTGAACTAACCGGGGGGGCACCGGAAGGCGGCATCTATTCCGGCCCAGGCATTGCAGCGAGCCCTGACTTCGACCCACAGGCTGCCGGGCCGGGCACCCATGATATTGTTTATACCTATACCAATGGCAATGGGTGCGCCAACTCCGATACCACCCAAATTACCGTGAACTGCGACCCGACTATCACAGCCAATGGCGGCGAGGTATGCCAGGGCGACACCATTACTGTGAGCATCTCTACCAGCACGATATTGGAGAGTTGCGGGCTTGATAATTATCAGCTTGCTTTAAGATTCGATTCTGCAGTGCTTGATTATATTGGTTATGATAGGACCGGGACGTTGAATGAAACTGCAAGAATATATGATTTTGATGTGGATACAATGGTAGGAATTGTTGCTTTACCTGGTCTAAATGATGTACAACTTATTGGAGCCGGGGATTTAATAAAACTTAACTTTTTAGCGGTAAACCCGGGAAATTCATATCTTAATTTTATCACTGATTATTTCCGTTTCAATGGAATTTTGGACACTAACCTGATGAACGGTTCGGTAACAGTTCATGCACCGCCTGCAGCAAATCCTTCATACCAGGTATCCGCGAGCGATCCGGTGTATTATAACTTTGAGGCAAACGCTTCATCGAATGCAACAGGATTCAATTGGGATTTTGGTGACAGTACATTCTCATCCGAAGCAAATCCTGTTCATATGTTTGGCTCGGGAGGGGCTAATCTTGTAATACTTACCATTACATCCGACAAAGGGTGTACAAGCAATGACACATTAACAAATCAATTTACAGCACCGGATTATTTCTATATCAGGGGAAATGTAGATGCAGGGGGTGCCAGGGTAAATAATGGAAAAGCCATTGCGTATACTATCATTGATGGAAATTATTATGCGGTGGACACAACAGATATTGTTGACGGCCAATATGAGTTTTATTCAGTGCCCGGGGGGCAATACATTGTTTATGCCATCCCGGAACGTTCAGAAACAGGATATGTGCCCACTTATTATGGAGATAAAACATTATGGGAAGATGCATTTGTACTTAACCTGAATAGTGGCGAGGGTGTGGAAAATGTAGATATAAGCCTTGCTGAGACAGCGAATGCATCAGGAAATTCACAAATCACCGGAACATTCTTATGGGAGAAAATGCAATCGGACTATGCCGGGGGAATATTTAGTGACCCGGTAACGAAAAGTGAAACATCGGATGTTGCCGAAGGCCTGGTAGTTGTATTGTATGACGACACCTATGAACCCGTGCAATGGGTAGCTACAGATACCAACGGACATTATGCATTTGACGGACTGGAAAGCGGCACCTATTATCTCAAAGCAGAAGCCCCGGGATATACCATGGATTATATTGAGCTTACCGTGAATCAGCAATTGACATTTAACATGGCCGTGCAGGATGATGGAATCGTTGCCGGAATCGGAACAATGACAGTCAGACAGCAGGAAAGTGCCATGGTTTATCCTAATCCTGTTTACGCGAGCTCATTTTTAACCGTATCCGGGATACCTGCTGAAAACCTGCATGTGAAAATATATACCAGTACAGGAATATTACAAAAGCATGAATCATTTAAAGGGAAGACGGATATTATACTAAAACAATCTGATTTTAGCCCCGGGTTTTATTTTTATAAAATATATAATACCAAAGAATGTATCGTTAAAGGCTCGTTTATTGTAAAATAAATTCATTTTAAAATTGTTATATGACATTTAAAGCCTTTTGCTTTGCTGTTTTGGGGTTCATGGGAGCAACCCCGACAGCAAGCTTAAAAGATTGAGAAATAGATAAATTAAAATAAATATTAACAATTTAAAAAGGAGGTCAAAAATGAGACACGAAAACAGAGTTGAAAGTAGAAAGTTTAAAGTTAAAAGGTTGGCTATGGTACTTCTCACTTTTATCTTTTCACTTTCCACTGTATTAGCACAAACCATGTATGTAAAAGAAAGCGATGGCACACAGACTGCTTATGCTTTGAGTAACATACAAAAAATAAGTTTTTCTTCGGGAAATCTCACGGTTACCAAAACAGATAATAGTAGCGGGTTATATGCCCTGAATGACCTGAGGTACCTCAGTTTTACAGACTATATAACAAGTGTTGAGAAGCCTTTGTCAGATCAAACCCAAAAATTAAATGCTTACCCTTGCCCGGCAAGAGATGTGCTGAACATTGACTTAACCGGAACAACCTGTGGAGAAGGCACAATAAGCATACTCAATTCCGAGGGCAAAACCGTGTTAAGCCGGCAAGTAAGCCAAGCAGGAGTTTTTTTAATAGACATTAGCCACCTGCCTGAAGGCATTTACCTTTGTCTCTACAGCAATGCTGTCAAAATAAAAACAGTAAAAATTATAAAACAATAAACAAGGAGTATAAAAAATGAAAGCAATAAATATTATAAAAAAAATCATATTTGCAACACTTTTCACTTTTATCTTTTTACATTTACCTGTTACAGCTCAAAATGATACGATGTATGTCATGAAAGATGGATTTGTGATTAACAAACAATCAATCAAGGCGACTGATGTTGACAGTGTAAAGTTTTTTAATATGGATACAATGTCTTTTGTTAAGAATAACATGGTTGTCAATAAACAATCTATTCAAACTTCAGATGTTGACAGTGTGATTTTTCACAAACCAATCACAAGTTGCCCTTTAACAGTTACCGACTATGAAGGCAATACCTATGGTGTGGTAAAAATAGGCGGCCAATGCTGGATGGCAGAAAACCTTAAAGTAACCCATTATGCCGATGAAACACCAATACCCCATGTAACCGGCAATTCTAACTGGCATACCCTTGATTCTACAGATAAAGCTTATTGTTACTATGATGATGACAGTGCAGCCAATGCTGAAATTTATGGGGCACTATATACCTGGGCAGCAGTCATGAATGGCACAGCAAGCAGCGACAACAATCCAAGCGGAGCGCAGGGTATATGCCCTTATGATTGGCATTTGCCAAGTGAAAATGAATGGCAGGAACTTGAAAATTATCTTATTGCCAACGGGTATAATTGGGATGGCACTACATCAGGAGACAAAACCGGCAAATCATTGGCAGACTCCAGCGGATGGAATTCAAGTTCAGATGAAGGAGATGTAGGGAATGACCAGCAAAGTAACAATAATACTGGCTTTACAGCTCTTCCGGGCGGTAAACGTTACTCCTCTTTTGGTGCATTCTACGGCATTGGAGACGCAGGTCATTGGTGGAGTGCTACTGAGGGTTCAGGGACATTTGCTTTCAGTCGGAGCCTGCATAATAATTACGTCTACCTAAGCAACAATTATAGCAATAAGACGTATGGTTATTCTGTTCGCTGTGTCAGGGATTAGGTTTTGACTATTTGATTTATTTGGGGTAAAGGGCGAGTTTATTCCGCGAAATTCTTCGGTTGACAAATATTTAACGGGAGCCCCATCGAATTTTTTGAAACTTATACCCTACTCATAGCGCATGAGTCATTTCCGATTATGACTTACACAGCAAAGTATTTTCGACATGTACTATATATCAGTTGTATATTTGTAACTTTGGATAATATGAGCAGGAAATTTAAAATTAGATAGTCCTTTTAAAGTGATTTCTATATTCGATGGAATCTGCATATAGTAAAAACACAAGTCAAAAAAGCTTGTGCTATAATTGGTTAACAGATAAAAATAAAAAAAAACATTAAAACAATAAATCATGAGAGACTCATATTTTTTAAAAAATGTATTAAAGATCAATTTATTTATTTTTTTAATCATGTTATCACCGAAGCTGTATGCCGACTGTGATACGATTGATATTCATTTGGAAGATGCAGCAATATGTTATGGAGCGTACCATACTTTTGGGGTTGATCAATATGCAAATATTGAATGGACATTTGAAGGAACTTACGTTTCGCATACTGAAAACATCACTGTAATTGATGAAGGATTGTATAAAGTTATTGTAACGGACAGTAATGGATGCACGGGATCCGATTCTGCATACCTCACTGTCTATGATTTACCCGAAGCCGGGCTGGAAGACCATGTAATATTTATAAATGAAACATATAATAACCCGCCTGTTCAACTCACAACTCCTGCGGAAATGGTTTCGTACAAGTGGAGCACATTGGAATATACACAATCTATAGAAGTTAAAGATACCGGCATATATTATGTTACAGTGGTTGACACAAATGGCTGTGAAAACACAGATTCTTCAGTTATTACAGGTTATCCATTCAAATTTGGCGAAGTAGATGGAATAGAACCTGTTACAACTAGTGACTTCAGCATAGTATTGGATTACTGGCTTTACCTGCTTGATTTGGATGAAATGTCTTATGATTTTTCAGTGGCTGCTGATGCAGCATGTGGTTGTGGTGTTATTGACCTGAGAGACATAAAAAACATCTTGTCATATGTATTTATTGCATTTTTATATCCTGATAGTTTGCTCCACGGGTGCGATTATGAACTTTGTGGAAATGCAAAACATCCCGGCAATTATAATGCAATGGTAAGATTTGATAATGAAGATTTGATATTTACTGCAGATGGAGATGTCAGAACCCTTGGAGTTACCGGATACAGCTTGCCATCCGGTCAACGCATAAGTTTGTCAAAACCTGTTAACCTTGCCGGCAATTCTCATCTTTTTTCATACAACAATACAGATACAATGCGAATAGCATGGATCAAATCACAGGATACTGCTCTTTTTTCGAATCAGGATGTTTTTAAATGGACAATAGTAACAGATACCATAGATGAGATTACAGTATATTTTGAATACTCTAATTCTAATGATCATATCACCTACGATTCAGCAACATTTTATTTTAATGTAACCCTGTCAAAATCATTGAAAAATGATTGTACGGATGTCAAATTGTATCCCAATCCGGCAAAAAATAACATGCTTGTTTCCGCAAATGAAATCATTACATCTTATCGAATTGTGAATATTTCAGGGCAACCATTTAATATTGATAATGACGTTCTTAATAATCATTTTGAGGTGAACACTTCCGGTCTTCCGGGTGGCATGTATATGATAATACTGATAACCAGGGAAGGCGATGTTTCAACCAGGCGATTCCAAAAACAATGAAAATGCATTTTATTCCTTGAGGATTTTAATATCAAATGTTTTATGTTGTGTAATGACATGAACAATATACATTCCGTTTTCGTATTTTGATAAATCAATATATGTCAATGGTTCGCTAATGTCATCTCTATATAAAATGGTTTTTCCGGTAATGTCTGAAATAATGATCTGTTGAATAGTTATGTCGTTTATTTTGAAATGGAGCATCCCTGTAGTCGGATTGGGAAAAATTGCAATATCATGTACCTTTTGTGTTTCATAGCCAACATAATCACTTACTGATATTTCAACAATGCAGGATGCTTCATTTCCTGCGGCATCTGTTACAGTCCAGGTAACTGATGTATCACCCGGGGGGAATGTTGCGTCTTGTAATGAAGAGCTGTTGTTGTAATCATTGGTTACATCAGCTACTTGTATATTGTCGTCTGTTGATAAAGGATCAAATGCTGTTCCGGTTACGGTATAATAATTACTGCCTGTATTTTGGATGTCAACTGCCTGATTGTCAATACATGTAATCGTAGGATTAATGGTGTCTGGAAGGGGGATTATAGAAAATGAAGCATCCCATCCTTCATCAGTATAAGAGTTGTCAGACTCAAAATGAATTAAGATGCTGTTACCAGTGGAATAGATGGTGTCCGGTGCATTATACCCTGTATATTCTCCCAATAAGGAAGAAGAGGTACTCTCCCCGTCATATACGCTTACAAAATCGTACTCTTCTTCAATAGAAAAGTTTGTAAATTTCAATTTAATTTTTTCTGCGCCGGGAGGTTGAATCAACCATTTGCAGTTTGTATTGTTATCATACTGGTATATGCCACTTCCATCATTAATTGTACCTGATGCTTCGGTAATTGTTTCCAGGCTTTTACAGGTACAAGGGTCAAATTCAATTTTTGAAGTATCATAAACGGCAGACCAACCGGCTTCAGTCACCGAACCATCGGTGTCAAAATGAACCAGCATGCTTCCACCGGATGACATTACGGGGTAAGGCATGCTGTAACCACTAAAAGTAGCAAGAAGAGTATCCGATGTTGTGGCTCCGTCATAGATATAAACATAGTCACTGCCTTCTTCGGTTTCAAAATCAATAAATTGTAGAGAAACCTGGTTTGCTCCTAGTGGTTGAATAAGCCATGAGCACTCTGTGTTATTTTTATAATTGTAGATACTACTTCCGTCACTTATGGTGTCTGAAATTGCTGTAAATGTTTGGATGCTATCACAGAAGCATGGGGTAAATTCAATTTTTGCAGTATCATAAACAGCAGTCCAACCGGCTTCAGTCACCGAACCATCGGTGTCAAAATGAACCAGCATGCTCCCACCGGATGACATTACGGGGTAAGGCATGCTGTTTCCTGTGAATTCAGCCAATAATGTTGAAGAAGTTGTAGTTCCGTCATAAATATATACATAGTCACAGCCGTCTTCCAGGTCAAATTCGGTAAATGATAAAGATACCTGATTGGCGTTAGGCGGTTGTATGAGCCACTGGCAATCGGAATTATTTGCGTAATCATTGCTTCCACTTGCATCATCAATGCTTCCACTGTCGGATGTGATGAGTGTAAATGTGTCACATAAACAAGAGTCATTGCCACTGGAATATGGTATAATATTCATATCTGCCCTTATTAAAAAAGCATTTGTGTCATTGATATGCCAGGAACTGTCATGCCCTTCATATATATATGTATGATTTTCAGTAGTGTTGTTATAATAACCAAGTCCGGGGGTGTTTATTCCGTCCCAGTTTATTTTTACAAATATATTATTCCAAAAATATAAATTCAGTTCCGACAGGTCAACATAATTCCATCCGGTTTTGGTTGGCGTGACGGAAATCACAGAATCATTCATGAGAGATTCTTTAAAACCATCGAGGATTTCCATGTTGAATGTACCGTTATTTCCATTTCCCGGCACAATATCTATGTCTGTAATATAATACCATATTCCTGTTAAATAGATGTCATCCCAGGTATCGTATTCAAAATTGACAGCTATTCCGTCAGTATTTTCGTTATAGTATGTGCCGTCAGATTTCCCAAAATCATAAGCCATGGTAAAAGCATGTTCGTTTTCGCTGTAATTAGTAAAACCGGTTATTTCAAGTGAGAACGGACTTGAACTGGTGTCATTAGGACTGGACAGGATATAATATATGCCTTCCGGTAAGTCGTTATAAACAATTTCCTCATTGATGGTTCCTGAATTTTTTGAAGTATCGAGTACAGAAATAACACTGTCATGTACAGAATAAAGGTACAGGTCAAAATCATTGGGCACATCAAGCTGAATGGTTATGTTATTGGTGTCTTCATTGTAAAATTGAAAAATATCAATATCTGATAAGTTTCTTAGATAGCCGTTGTAAGTATAAGAGGCACGAACAGGAGTTGCCAGTGCAAAATGATCATTCGGTTCATGATCATCAGGTTTGTATTGTATAAACATTTGTTTGATGAATTCATCCCACAATGAATTTTTAGCAAATGCAATGGAGTCATATTCATTGTCGTAATAACTTGAATCAGGAAAATAGATGGCAATGCCTTTTGAGTTATTAAAGTTTGATGAAGCAAAATTGGAAATGACAGTCCGGCTTATCAGGCCTTTAATTTTTGCTGCTGAGTTTCTGATATGTCCATGTGTTGAATTGGTTGAAATGTAATCAACAAAGCCCCATAAATCAATGTGTTCATCATAATAACTGTCAGCATCATCTCTGGCCAGTCCACTGTTATTCCAATCTCCGGCCTGCACAATATGTGTTATTAATGTGTCTGTTAATGCAATGATGGAATCTGTTTTGGTTAAATCAATTGCAGATTGGGTAATATAATCTTCTGAATACGAACGGCCATACGTTTGCACGATATGTTTGGCAAGTGTGTCGGGACTCATAGAAGGTTGAGCAATGAGAGGGGCTAAAAAGTTTTCATAATCCCAGCCGTCCCAGGGTTCTGTTTCTTCTGATGCCACCATGATGCCTGCATCGTCTTTTACCATAAAAGCTGTTTCGAGCATTCCCATTAAGCATGCATCAAAACCAATGATTGAAAAATGGACTCCTGTGTTTTGGATTGCCTGCTGTACTTCTGCATTTGACAAATGATCGTCATCCGTGTCATCCCAGCATACATCTTTGTAAGGTTTTTTGTCTGTTCCGGATTTACGCCATCCTCCACCATGATTCCAAAGAACCAGCATATAATGCTCAGCCGGATAATTGGTAACACCCCAGTTGATAAAATCGGTGAGGGTTTGTGGATGCCCCATATTGACCTCACCTAACATTTGTACGGGAGTTGATGAAATAATATCCATATCTGAATCCTGTGTTATCCTGAATCTGCGGGTATCTGTCCAGTCATCATTTGTGTCATCATACCCGTCAATCCTGTCGAATTGCACAAGAATGTTTACCGAGTCGCCGGACCCGACCACTTCCATTTCATTCATGTCTTCGATCCCGGCATCTTCCAGGTTATTGTCCCCATCAAGATAAATTAATAATGTCCATTTTGCAGGTTGTGAAAACGCATTGACCTGTAACAAAAAAATGATCAATATACATTGAATAGTTTTGAATACTTTGTGTATCATGATTAAAACGTTTTATGATGTTTTATAAACTTACGAATGATTAAATGAATAATATTACAAATATATTTCTTTTTTTTATTAATTGAAATTTTTTAATAAATCATCATGAAGGATATACTTTGAACTTCGAGTTATAAAAAGAACGAAACTATTCGAGAGAGATCGTTTAGTCAAAGATTTTTAAGGTATGTTAAATAAATATGTTAGTTATTAATTTTTGTCAAAATTTTTTATTCCGTTCTTGTTCCCATAATTTAAGGAAAACACCATTGGTCCATCCAAACCCGTCTTGTAATTTGTATTCTCCTCCTCCCCCGGGTAAATGGGTGTTTACAACATTGTATTTCTCCAACATCTTGCCTGTTTCAAAAAATACTTTTACGTTTAAATTGGTCCATTTTATTGCTAAATTATGCGCTATATGATCACATCCATATTGTTTACATGCTTTGTAAGTGACCCATTGCAGCGGCGCCCAGCCATTCGGGTAGTCCCATTGTTGCCCGGTTTCAAAGTTGGTTGTCACCACCCCTCCGTTATGCATATAGTTTTGTTTTACATAATGGATTACTTGTTTTGCTTTTTCATCCGAAACCATATTAAAATACAGAGGAAAAATACCTGCCAACGAACTACGGAATGTTTTTTTGCGGGTTGAAAAATTGTAATCATAAAAATACCCCGACTCTGCATCCCAACAATATTTCATTAGCAGTTTTTTTCGTTGTTCTGCTTTCGCTTTCATTTTTTTTGACAGAGGTTTGTTTTTGTCAATCCTGTACGCCTGCTCTAATGTTTTTTCCATGTTGTACATCAAGCAGTTTAAGTCAACCGGGATGATGTGGGTGGTTTGTATTGTTGTTAAAGAAAAAGTATCACTGAACCATCGGGAGCTATAGTCCCATCCTGATTCGGCACCTGATCTCAATTCGTTGTATATGCTTTTTTTATGGCCTGCTTTTTTTGATGTTTGAATGTCATGGATGTATGATTCAGGGCGGGGTGTGTTTAATTCATCGCAATACCTGTTCAGCATTTCCCGTGCATTTTTATTCAAAAGCACTACTTTTTGATGTCCATGGTAACTTTTATTTAAAGCATCTGTTCCGTTCATCCAGTAATCGTATTCTTGTTGAAGGGCAAGAAGATAATCTTTGTAAATAGTATTTCCTTTTATTTCTGCTAATAGTTGTACCATAAGCGAGAAAAACGGAGGCTGAGAACGGCTCAGGTAATAGGCTCTTGTTCCATTCGGGATGTGGCCGTATTTTTTAATCAAAAATGCAAAATCATCTACCATGTTTTGTATCCTCTCAGTTTTTCCTGATACCTGCAGGCCGAGCATTGTGAAATAACTGTCCCAGTAATACATTTCCTGAAACCGGCCACCTGGCACAATGTATGGGTGAGGCAGCGCGATCAGTGATGATAGCGGTTGTTGTTCGGAGTTTTCTTTTTTAAGGTAACTCCAAACATGTTCGATATGTTTAAAAATGAGTGAAGTATCTAAGAGAATCGTATCAAAGTGATTACTTATAAATGTTTTGAGATTATAACCGGGCATTTGCCGTTCGATACGGTATTTTTTTTGTATTGTGTCAACCGGGTAAAGGGGGCAAAAGTCTACAAAAGCTTTTTGGTCTTGAAAGATTTGTTTGCGTTGTACATCTTTAAAAAGTCCGGGATATGCTTCAGCCGGATTGATTTGTGAAGAACAATGTATAAAAATATTGAAAATGGAAATGATGGATATTAATCTGGTTACGTTATACATGGCTTTTTGGGTGTTTAAGTATTTTCTGACATCTAATATATAAAAAATGAGGTTAATGACAAATAATAGAACTGTCCATGATGCATTAATTAGTGTTTGTTCCATCATGTCCGCTAACTTTGTTACGCTTGCACAAAAATTGCTCATTTACTTCAGTAAACTGCGCTTTTTGGGGCTGCGCAAGCCTCGTTATCGAACATTATGATTTAAACACTTGACTTTATAGTCCCTCATTATATAAAAAATACAACCTTTAAAAAATAATATTTAAAAGGCTTTAAAGTAGTTACATAAGAGACAAACACTACTTAAACACTTGTTTCATAAAGGGATGCTTATGCAGCCATGAAAACGTACCCGGCACACACCACAAAGCCGTCATTGCGAGGGCTTTGCCCGGAGCAATCTTTCGGATAAAGCACAAATGCTAA
>CAZJWE010000075.1:0-15492 GCA_964549265.1 uncultured Bacteroidales bacterium
CTTTCCCAAAGTCAAACAATTATCTGGCACCGGGAATGCATTTAGAAACCGTTTTCTGATTTTTGTGAGGGACGAGTTTCCAACGTTGGAAAAGTGAGTTTAGTTTTTAGTATATTTCCATTCCCTCGTCACCAGGGCCATTACCCGGTTTATCACTTTTCTGTTTTTCTCTGTTTAAAAAATATTTTATTGAAAAGATCGCAATCGGAGATTCGAATTTCATTTTTGAATGTCCTTTGAAAATACCTGTCGTTTTTTTGAATTCTCTTGTTCTTGTTCCAAAAATATCCCGAATATTCAATGTTGCAGATGCTTTAGAATCCCAGAAATCGTATCGTATTCCCGAATTGGCCATAAAAAAACCTTTACGAATTCCCTGTGATGTAGCTGTAGGCCCTTCATATTGCAATGTCAATTGTATTTTTGTGTTTTTCAAAATATCCAATGAATTATTTGAACGGATATCCCAATTTATTGATTCATTTTTGGTTAATGAAGAGCCTAAATCTCCTTTAATGGAGTAATGGTAAATATTTCCAGTGAGATTGGTCATGATCTTTTTGCTGATCCTGTAATTTATCATGAGTTCAGTGCCGAGAGCATAACTATTCCCCACATTTTCAAAGGTATGCATTACAATGTTATTACCGGCATATTCAGCATAGCGTTCGATTAAATTATCTGTATACCTGTAATATCCTTCAATAGATATAAAACTGCCATCCCATCGTTTTTGCCAATTTACTTCGTATGAATCAATATATTCAGGGTTTAATTCAGGGTTTCCCTGTCGAATATTGTCTTTATCCATATAACTGATAAATGGTTCCAGGTACCATCCTCTTGGGCGGTTGATCCTGCGCGAATAGCTTAATTGCAACTGATGTTTTCCGGATAATTCTTTGTTTAGGTGAATTGTGGGAAAAAAGTCATATCGTTTCATGGTATATGTGGTATCCGGGTTAAATACATCAATATTCCGGTTGGTATATTCAATCCTTAAACCTCCTTTCATACCGATATCCCAGAATGAGTTTGAATATGTCATGTATCCTGCATGAATGATGCGTTCATAATCCATTTGATTATTATAAAGATTATTTGTCATCCAGCCTGAAGCATACGAATATTCATTAAACGTGTAATGTTCAGAATCATTGTCAATCTTTGACTGTATTCCGGCATCAAATTTACCGTTTTCTGAAAACGGGTTGGAATAATCAAGTTGAAATTGAAATTTATTGCTGTTTTCTGTTTCTATGGTTTCGATACTGTCTGTGGTTGAGGGAATATTGTTCCAATCTTTATCTGTAATCGTTTCAGCAGTGCTGTTTTTACTGTCACCCCAGCGATCTGTCCAATGGATGAATCCTTTCAGTAAATGCGATTTATCTGTAAAGTGATGCTCAAAATCCATATCAATTGCATAATAAATTCGTTTGAACGGTTCATAGGATTCTGTTTTATAAAACAGTGTTTGTCCGGGTGATACATTTTTTTGCACCTTGTAATCACTTCCATGTCCAAATCTGAATACACCATATTTTCCTGAAATGCCAATGTTGGTTTTTGGGCTTATGTTTAGTCCAACCCCAAGATTACCGGACATTCCACCACGGTATAAGTACCGGTTTCCATCATAAAATAAATGATAAGTTGTATCCGGATCATAGGTTGTTCGCTCACGGGTATGTTCACCATAATAATTCTGATCTCTGAAATCAAAACCACCGGTGATTTTGGTGATTCCCTTTTTGTATGAGACGTTTGCTTCTGCATTGTATTTATCATTCAATCCGGCGCCCGCGCTGAATGTACCGCTTAATCCTTCATATTTTTGTTCTTTCATGATTACATTAATAATTCCACCGGTGCCTTCAGGATCATATTTTGCCGAAGGATTGGTGATGATCTCGATGTTTTTAATGCGGGCAACAGGAATTTGCTGAAGTGCATCGCTGCCTTCCAAAGCAGTGGGTTTGCCATCCACCAGGACGTTGAAATTAGAACTACCTCTCATGGTTACATTGCCTTCAATATCTACTTTGACAGACGGAACATTTTCAAGTGCATCTACTGCTGTACCCGAAGCTGATGTCAAATCCTGGCTTACATTAATCACTTTCTTGTCAATTTTGTATTGTACTCGTGGTGCATCAGCTGTTACCTGTACTTCATCCATCTCATATACGGCTTTATTAAGATTGACATCTGATAGTTTTAAATCAGGTTCATTGGATGTAACAGATAAGTAGGAAACTGTCGTTTGTTTGTACCCTATAAAGTCCACAATAACCGAATATTTACCTAATGGTATGTTATCAATGAGAAAACGGCCATTGGCTTTACTGATTGTTCCGGTAACCAAAGATGAATCCGGCATCTTATAAATGGAAATATTTGCATACTCAATCGGTTGATTCGTCTCTGCATCAATAACTCTTCCTGATATAGAGCCATTGCCTCCCTGTGCTAATAAGTTTATAAAGATACTACAAAAAAATATTAAAAGAAGAAGGATTTTTGAGCTCATGCGGTTGCTTTTTTTTTTACATTCTTAATTATATTACAGACACGAAATAAATACTTTTTATTACAAAATTTATTGCGTTAACCATTAAATAATATTGGTACTACCCTTATTTTAGGGTTAAATATTGTTGTAAATGTGGTTTAAAAGTAGTTTATATGTGGTTCAAAAATTAATCGTTTTGAAAGAACACAACATATAAACTACGTTAAACTATATTTCAACCACATATAAACTATTTTTCCAACCCCCATAAATAAATCGCAAATTACCATTAAATTCGTGGTAGAACCATAATATTAAATATTTGTTAATATTTTCACAATTATTTTTTATTATAAGAAAAATGTATTTATTTCGTATCAAAAATAAACGAGTGAAATTTATAAAAACAACAGTCATTGGTTTTGTTTTTGTTTATGGATTGACTTTTTTTGTAAACGCAGAAGAAGCAGGCAATAAAAAAACAATAAGCGGGTATCTAAAAGATTATGAGAATGGAGAAAAACTGATTGGTGCTACGGTGTATATAAAAGAGCTTAAAACCGGGACCTCTTCAAATTTATATGGTTTCTATTCAATAAGTCTTGAGCCGGGTACCTATCATTTGGTATACTCGTATATTGGATACACCAGTGTGAAGAAAACAATTAACCTTCAGGAAAACAAAACGGTGAATGTTGAATTGGCTCCATCTGCAAAAGAAATTGAAGAGGTAAGGATTGAAGCCAGGCGCAAAAATGAAAATGTTGTAAGTACAGAAATGAGTGTTAATAAGTTGGAAACCAAAAGAATAAAACAAATTCCGGCATTGTTGGGAGAAGTGGATGTGATCAAAGCAATTCAGCTGTTACCTGGTGTTCAAACTGCTTCTGAGGGGTCTTCAGGATTCAATGTAAGGGGCGGGGCGATGGACCAAAACCTGATTTTATTGGACGAAGCACCGGTGTACAATGCCTCACACCTGATGGGTTTTTTCTCTATTTTCAATAATGATGCAGTTAAAAATGTCGAATTGTACAAAGGATATATACCACCCAGGGCAGGAGGCAGGCTGTCTTCTTTGTTGGATATAAGGATGAAAGAAGGGAATAAAAAAGAATTTAAAGTCACCGGTGGTATCGGGATACCTGTTTCAAGCCGGTTAACTGTTGAAGGGCCCATCATAAAAGATAAAACCTCTTTTATTGCATCAGGAAGAAGGAGTTACGCCGATCTTTTATTGCCCTTAGCCAGTGATACGAATCTACATGACTTAAAGCTGTTTTTTTATGATTTTAATGCAAAAGTGAACCATACCATCAATCAGAACAACCAAATATTTTTGTCAGGATATTTTGGACGCGATATTTTTAAAAGTGAATTTGCCGAAACAAAATTTGGAAACCAGACATTATCAGCCCGATGGAATCATTTGTTTTCAAAAAAATTGTTCAGCAACCTCACATTTATTCGAAGCAAATATGATTACCAGTTAGGGGCAACATGGCTGGATGATATATCTTTTTTATGGACATCGAATATGACGGATTATAGTGTAAAAACCGATTTCACGCATTATCTGAATCCACGAAACACATTCAAATATGGTGTTCACACAATTCTACATAATTTTGACCCCGGAATGATAGAAACATCAGGAGAGGGTAGTTTTTTAGCCAAAATTGAGCTTCCTCTGAGCAAAGCCCTTGAAAGCGGCGTATATTTCTCTAATCACCATGAAGTTTCTGAAAAAATTAAATTGGACTATGGTATCCGTTATTCGTTTTATTCAAACATTGGTGAAGAAATCATTTATGATTATAAGAGCTATAAAGCCGGCGATGAGAAACTATATAAACCATTTGATTCAACTGTCTATGGGGAAAATGAATTTTATCATTTATATCATGGACCTGAACCAAGATTAGCAATAAGTTATATCTTTACCCCCAAGTCTTCTGTAAAAGCCAGTTATACTCGTACGCGTCAATATATCCATTTGGCTAATGCATCTCCTGCCGGCACTCCAATTGACATATGGTTTTCATCAAATCCTAATATCAAACCGCAAAAAGCTGATCAATATACCATAGGTTATTTCAGAAATTTTTTTGATGACATACTGGAGACTTCTGTAGAAGTGTATTATAAAAAAATGCATGATGTAATTGATTTTAGAAATGATGCAGAATTGATATTAAATAAACATCTCACAGGGGAGTTAAGATTTGGAAAAGGTGAAGCGTATGGAGTTGAGTTTTTTTTCAAGAAATCGACAGGGAAGCTTACAGGCTGGTTAAGCACTACATTATCCAGAACATTCAGGGACATTCCTGAAATTGATAAAGACCCTTTTCCTGCACCATACGATAAACCTGTGAGTTCATCACTTGTTTTAAGTTATGAATTATTTGAAGATGTAACCTTTTCATGCAATTTTGTATATGCAACCGGTCGTGCAGTGACATTTCCAACAGGAAAGGCCATTATTGGGGGAAATGTAGTGCCTGTTTTTTCCGGAAAGCGAAACGGCGACCGTTATCCAGATTATCACCGCATGGATGTATCGCTCACACTAAAAGGGAAAGAAAATCCTGACAAGTTTTGGCATGGAGAATGGAATTTTTCGATTTATAATGTGTATAACCGTCATAATGCCTGGGCCATTAACTTTGTTCCGGATGATGAAAATCAAAATAAAATTCATGCAGAAAAAACATATTTATTCCCTATTATTCCTTCTGTAACCTATAACTTTAAGTTTTAATTATGAAAACATATGTCGGATTAAATATACTGTTAATACTGATGTTTTCCTGGTTAGGATATTCTTGTACCGAAACTATGGACATTGAGCTAAACCAGGAAAAACCACGTCTTGTTGTATATGGCACACTGACAACTGATACAACTATTCATTGCATTGAATTATCTAAAACGATGAATTATTTTGACAATTCACCGCACCCGGCAGTTACAGGAGCAGAAGTAAAAATTGAAGGCACTGACGGAACAATACTAAACCTTCGTGAACGCACAAATGAACCGGGTATTTATGAAACAGATTCTAATATGTATGGCAAAATAGGGGTTGCTTATACATTATTTATAAATAATGTTGATATAGATAATGATGGAGAAAATGAAACCTATCAGGCTACCGATTCCATAAGGCCTATTGGAGTTGCAGATTCTATTAAATTATTGTATTTTGAAAATTCATTTGTTCAGTTATGGCAGGTTCATTTATTTGCTGAAGAACCCCCAGGTAAAGATTATTATTTATTCAAATTGCATTTGAACGATCAATTATATACAGACACGCTTACCGAAATTGCAGCAGCAGACGATCAGTTCTTAGATACCATTAGCAGAGAAACAGGTGTGCCTGTGCAATCAATATTAAGTGAAATGACAAGTGCCGGAGATACAATCACCTTTGAACTCAACTCCATCACCGAACAATATTACTATTTTTTTATGCAACTACAGGATGAAGTATCAGGTCAAAGCCCTTTTGAAGGCCCGCCCTCTAATGTAATAACAAATTTAAACAATGACGCAATAGGATTTTTTGGCACCTATTCAATTGACAGGGCAAGTACGGTGGTGCCGCCTGAACCCTGGTAGAATTATGAGCTTTATTAAAACCAGTCTTTTAAATGATTAGCTGATTTGATAATGTGATAATTTAAAAAACTATGTTAGATTTTATTTTTATTAAAATTATGTTATATATTTGTCAAATTAATTATTTAATTTTCTCATATAAAATAAACCATGAAAACAGTTATTATCTCTCTCGCTTTTATTATTACAGGAATAATAAGCTATGCCCAATGCGGCACCGACAGTATTCAGGACTATGACGGCAATTGGTACCACACCGTGCCCATTGGCAACCAGTGTTGGTTAAAAGAAAACATGCGGACGACTCGGTATGCTGATGGGGTCTCAATTCCTTATGTTTCGGATAAAGATGAATGGGACGCATTAACTGCAAGTGATAAAGCATATTGTTATTATGATAATTCATCATCAAATGGTGACACGTATGGTGCTTTGTACACGTGGGCAGCAGCCATGAATGGTGCAGTCAGCAGTAATGCTAATCCAAGCGAAGTGCAAGGTGTATGTCCTGACGGATGGCATTTACCAAGCGATGATGAATGGGAAGAATTAGCAGAATATATAAGTAATGACAACGGCGGTTATACAAAATCGCAATATATATGGGAAAATGTAGGAGGGCATTTAAAAGCTACTTCTGGATGGGGTTCAGGGGGTAATGGTACTGATGATTATGGGTTTTTCGCCCTGCCAGGAGGCGCCCGTTACCTTGATGGTACGTTCACCAATATTGGGGACTACGGTTACTGGTGGAGTGCTACGGAGAGCAATGCGACGAATGCATGGTACCGTAACGTGTACTACAGGGACAGGATTGTAGGCAGGAGCAGCCTCAATAAGGAGATTGGTTTTTCTGTTCGTTGCGTAAGGGATTCTGGTCTATTTGACCATTTGACTATTTCTTTAGATAGTATCAAAGATATTACTTTTACCGGTGGCAGCGATGGGGCTATTTACATTTCCAGCATAGGTGGTGCTGAATCGTATTCCTATTTGTGGAATACAGGTGATACAACGCGTTCTATTTCCGGCTTGTCAAAAGGAACATATTTTGTTACAGTTACTGACTCACTTTATCAAACCGCTATCGATAGTTTTACAATATTTGATCCTATAAAAATCACGAAACAACCTATTCAGAAAGTTAAATGCCCGGGAACCAAAGATACATTCTTCGTTGAAGTCAATGGCAGAACTCCTTATCATTATCAATGGAAAAAAGACGAGGCAACACTTATAGGTGATACATTAAGTTCGCTTACAATTCCGAATATTACCCTGTCGGATGAAGGTGTTTACCATTGTGAAGTCACAAACCCCAGTGGAACTGTTATATCTGACAGCGCGGAACTAATAGTTATTGATCTTTCAGTAACAGCTACTGATAAGATTAGATGTGTGAATGATACAGCCTTTTTAAAGGCTGATATAAGCACCAATCACCCTGTGGAATCAGGCGCCATTGCATTCAACTGGACCCCTTCCGATGGATTAAGTGATACTACTGTAAGCGATCCAACGGCTGCTCCTTTAGCTACTCAAACATATACGGTAATGGTTTCGGATGAAGTGGGTTGCCAGGCAACGGACAGTGTTGAGGTCTTTTTCCAAAATGTATTTCAAAACGAAGAAATATGCATGCTCACCATTGACGTAGCAACCGGAAAAAATATGGCTGTATGGGAGAAAACACCAAACAAGGGTACTGTTGGGTATATTGTATACAAAGAAGGAAATCAAATCGGGCAATATGATTCTATCGGGTATGTCCCGTTTGACAGTGTGACTGTATGGGTTGACCACACTTCATTGCCCGAACAACAACAAGATCTTTATAAAATTTCTTCAATAGACATTTGTGGAAACGAATCACCCAGGTCATTGTATCATAAGCCATTATTCCTCCAATTCACCAACGGGCAACTGGAATGGCAGGAATATGAAATAGAAGACGGGAGCGATATTGGGTTTATTTCATATATAATATACAGGGGCGCTGATTCTACTGCATTAACACCTATTGATACTATTTCAGCAAGCAAAAAAGTATATAATGATCCATCCGGTATTGCCCAGACAAATATTTTTTATTACAGGGTTGCCGGTGTTAAAGCGTCAACCTGCTATACAGATGCCAAGCTAAAAGCATCCGGAGGCCCTTACAGCCGTTCTATTTCAAATCTGGAAGACAATAGATTGAAAATGGAAAATATTCCTGCTCATGATTTTGCAAAAGAAATCAACCTCACCATCCACCCGAATCCATACGAGGATTTCGTGAATATAAAATACACGCTTAACAAATCTGCTGACATAAAGATTGAAGCGTTGAATGCATTGGGCAATAAGCTTGAAACAATTGCAGACGAATTCCAGAGGAGCGGTTCATATAAATTTACCTTTGGATCCGGATATCCACAGGGTATTTATTATGTGGTATTTGAATATAATGGGATGAGGTTTGTGAAGAAAGTGGTGAAGATGTGGTGATATGATGGTCAGCTAATCAAATAATTTTATTATTTTGCACGATAAAATAAGAATATCGTGTCGCATATCAATGTATCAATATCAGTCAACAGTGTATTAATTGCGGAAGGCATTCGCAAAATCCTTGCTCAACATGATGAAATCTGTGTGATAGATGTTGATCTTAAGAATCAAATGGAAATACCGGATAATAAAACGGATCTTCCTCATATTGTGATTGTTGAAATTATACATATGGATGAAGAGGAGATTAATGTTATACATGAAATTGTTGAACGGTATGAGCGCATTAAAGTATTAACGATTGGCATGCAGTTTAGCAAAGATTTTATCATTAAAGGGATTCAGGCGGGTGCAAAAGGATTTATTACCTATAACACAACCATGGATGAACTCACCAAAGCCATTTATACTCTTCGAAGCGGGTATGACTATTATAGCAATTCCATCTCGCAATTGCTAATCAATGATTATATTCAAAATACCGGATTTATAGAAAAACAAACAAATGACCCAAAAATGAAATTGAGCAACCGTGAAATGGAGATATTAACGTTATGGGGGCAAAGTTATACTAATCAGGAGATAGCAGATAAACTTTTTATAAGCATCAGAACAGTCGAATCACACAAAAACCATATTATGCAAAAGTTAAACATCAAAACCAATGTTGACCTCTTTAAATATGCCGTGAAAAATAAAATTATCCAACTATAACATTTTAGGTGTTTCACTGAATTTAATCCGAGATTTTCTTAATTTAGTCTGCCATTCAATGATTTACATTGTTAGTTTGATGATTTTTTTTATTATTGCATATCAATAAAAAAATTAAAAATAAATCATTATGACAAACATCAAAGTAGATGACTTTATGGCAAAAATCATTGCCAAAAATCCCAGTGAAACTGAATTTCATCAGGCAGTGAAGGAAGTAGTTGAATCCCTTTTGCCGTTTGTTGAAGAAAATCCTGTTTACAAGGATGCAAAGGTATTAGAACGGCTGGTTGAACCTGAACGTGTTGTCATGTTCCGCGTCCCATGGTTGGATGATAAAGGGGATATACAGATTAACCGTGGTTTCAGAATAGAAATGAATAGTGCAATCGGGCCATACAAAGGCGGCCTTCGATTCCACCCGACCGTTAATTTGGGTATTTTAAAGTTTCTTGCGTTTGAACAGGTGTTTAAAAACAGTCTTACCACATTGCCTATGGGTGGTGGAAAAGGCGGTTCTGATTTTGATCCCAAAGGCAAATCCGATCATGAGGTTATGAAATTTTGTCAAAGCTTTATGACTGAATTATACCGTCATATTGGCCCCAATACTGATGTACCTGCAGGAGATATTGGTGTAGGAGGTAGAGAAATCGGCTTCTTATATGGCCAATATAAGCGCATAAAAAATGAGTCGACTGGTGTATTAACGGGTAAAGGATTAAACTGGGGTGGTAGTTTAATTCGTCCGGAAGCAACCGGATATGGCTGTGTCTATTTTGCACAGGAAATGCTTAAAACAAAAGGTGAATCATTTACCGGAAAAAAAGTGGCTGTCTCAGGTTCGGGTAATGTTGCCCAATACGCTACAGAAAAAGCAACTGAACTGGGCGCTGTTGTTGTCAGTCTTTCAGATTCTGGTGGTACAATTTATGACCCAAACGGAATAGACAAAGAGAAACTGGCTTTTGTTATGGACCTTAAAAACAATCGCAGAGGCAGAATAAAAGAATATGCAGAGAAATACAAAGCACAGTATATAGAAGGGAAACGCCCCTGGAATATTGAATGTGACATTGCACTGCCATGTGCAACACAAAATGAAATCAGTAAAGAAGACGCCAAAGCGCTTGTAGATAATGGATGTATTTGTATTTCGGAAGGTGCTAACATGCCATCAACACCCGAAGCAGTTCAGATATTTTTAGACAATAAAATATTGTACGGGCCGGGTAAAGCAGCCAATGCAGGTGGTGTAGCTGTTTCTGGACTCGAAATGTCTCAAAATTCAATGAGGATGAGCTGGCACAGGGATGAAGTAGACGGAAAACTCCAAACCATTATGAAAGATATCCATTCTGTATGTTCTAAGTATGGCAAGAAACAAGATGGTTTTGTGAATTATGTAGATGGTGCCAACATCGGAGGATTTGTAAAGGTTGCTGACTCTATGATTGACCAGGGAGTCATCTAATTAGTGTTTGTTCCATCATGTCCGCTAACTTCGTTACGCTTGCCCCAAAATTGCTCATTTACTTCAGTAAAGCTTTTTGGGGCTGCGCAAGCCTCGTTATCGGACATTATGATTTAAACACTAATTCACTTTCCCATCTAAATTTCTCGTTATAATTGCTTTACGCTTTTTCCCATTGATCCTTATATCAAGTGGCGAGGGAAATTTAACACACCGGATGTATTCCATATCTTCAATCACTTCTTGTTGGTTTATTTGCTCCCAATGAATAAATCCTTTTTCCTGATGATCATGAATTGCCAAATAACCAATATTTAAAGAGGTGATGTTATGAAAAAAATGTGACCCTAACGATGCTTCCAAAGGATAATTTTCCAGGCTGATCTCAACAATTACATCAGCATTTGAAATACCTGCCCAATTCACAGGAATTCCCAGAAAACGATCTCGTGTTCCCCATCTTCCCGGGCCAATCAGTACATATTTTAAATTCAACGCATTCATTTTTTCATTCATCCGTTTTATTTCTTCGCTTATTTCATTTGTTTTGAGTTTGTCAAATCGCTCATTTTTAACATACACAATATGGTGTATATCATCTTTTTTGCCATGCCCCAATGCACGATCGGAATAAAGCACCAGTTCTTCTTTTGAATGTTCCTGAATGTCAATATCTTTGCCTTGTTGTTCGCCCGATAAGGGTTTTATTTGCAGAAGATAAAATGTCGCTTTGCTGTCTTCATTTTTATTGATGTCAACTGCATATTCAATTTCAACCGGAGTGCCCAATGCTTTTTCCAGTGTGTTCAACATGGCTTCTATTGTTTTGGCTAATGGGATGTAATTGTATTTAAGGATATTAGCGAAATTGACAATCCTTGGCCCTGCTTTGTTTATGCCGGGGACAAACCTGTCATTGTCCGGATCATAAACAGAAACAAGATGGTTTAATATGCCGTGTTCTTCGGCAATATGCAAAGGCAGGTGCTCAAGGCCGGCATATTCACCGTCATGAATAAGGTCAATATTTTTTTTATTCAAATTTACAGCAGTAAACTCAGTTTGTGAGTGTTTGATTAATTCATCTGTTGAAGCAATGGTCACTTCAGGATATGCAGGTGTAAAACGATATGATTTTTTTCCTTTTACTACATAATCTCCCAAGCCAATGGCTGCCAGTGCAACACCTTCTTCTGTTTTCATGTGTTCAACCGGATAATAATTAAACGATTTGGCTACGCCGCTAATATGAGGATAAAAGTATTCATTGTGTTTCCTTCCTACTACTTTTTGGATAATCACAGCCATCTTGTCCTCTTCTACTTTATGATTGATGATTTTGAAATATTTCTGTGCATTTTTTGAATACAAAGAATAATAAACCAATTTAATGGCAAGTGAAAGTTGCTCGAGTCTTATATGAATGTCTTCGTGACTATTGGGTAATATGTAGGTGTCGAATATTCCGGAAAAAGGCTGTGTTACCGAATCTTCAAATAAACTTGAAGAACGCACGGCAACAGGTGTCTTAATGTTCTCTAAAACAATTAATAAACGCTCTTTTAGTTGTGTAGATAAAGTAGCATTTTTAAATAATTGTTTAATGTCTTCATCATCGGACATAGATAATGCTTGTTGACACAAGTTATTACCATCCATAAATCGTTCAAATTCATCGGTACCAATAATCAGGGTTGAAGGTGCAGAAAGATTAATTTCCATAGTGTATTCTGAAAAATCAAGGTTTGACAGCAA
Organism: uncultured Bacteroidales bacterium; assembly: GCA_964549265.1. Taxonomy (GTDB): domain Bacteria; phylum Bacteroidota; class Bacteroidia; order Bacteroidales; family JBBRXJ01; genus CAYMKE01. The sequence goes on from CAZJWE010000075.1 coordinate 12,579, forward strand.
TGTGTTAATGAATGCAAGGCCTCTTCCTTTTCCTCCGAGGGATCCGGCTGCAAGGGTAACAATATTTTTACCGTCGGCAATAGCAGACTCCTCAAACTCAATAATTTTTCCTTTTTTTCTTTCTTCTAAATGAGTTTTTAAAATATCAAGCGTATAGTCTCTTAATCCTTCTACTGAGCCAAAGTGATGTACATTCAACGGGTAAAGCAATTTGGCCAGTTTGATCTCTCCACGTGCCATAAGCCAGATCGAAAATTGATTTTTTTCAGCATGATGCAGCATAGATTCACCGGGTATTGTTTCAAGCAATTGAATAAACTCATTTACATTGCCGGCAGTTGCGATTGGCTTTCCTTTGGCATTTCGAAACACAAAATCTCCGAATCCCAAATGATATGTTATGAAATTCTCCAAATCTTGTTGTACAGTATCAGAATATTTGTTAATAAAATGAACATCTAATTCTTTGGCTGTTTTCTTTTTGGAATCATTTGATGAGATTACTACAGGAAGCGCATTTTGTTGGGATTTGATATATTTAGTGAATTCTATACCGGCTGATGTATTGTATACTCCTTCTTTTTCAAATTCTATGTCGGTTATTACACACAGTATATAATCCATGTACTTATTGAACAAATAGATGGCTTCTTCATAATTGGTAGCCAACAATATTTTTGGACGTGAGCGAATCCGTGAGATTTTATCCAGTTCATTAATTACATGAGCGATGTTTTTTTGTACCTGTCCGAAAACAATTGAATACAAATAGGTGAGAAACCGTGAATAAATAGAAGGCATGTCTTCTATCAGCAAGATAACCCTCACAAGGCCTACTTCCGTATCATTTTCAACATTAATATTGTCTTCAATGCTTTTTACAATGGCAAAGAAAATTTTAGAATCGCCATGCCAAACAAATGTTTTATCTATGGAACGTAATTTAGAGCTGTTTTTTACAAAGTAGTTAGTATCTCCTTGTTTGTTTATAATCAAATATACAGGGACTGCTGGTGTGTGATTTTTTATTTTTTCACTCATGGAGATGGTTGCATCTTTATCATTCCCAAGCATCAAAATGACCATGTCAAAAGATGCATATTCAAGAAGGTTTAGGGCTTCGCTTTCAGATGAAACGCCTGTTATCCTGGGCAGGGAATACAAGCTGTATTGATAGATTTCACCCATAAAGTGCTCAAAAAAATCATCTTCATTCTCAAGGATGAATGCATCATAAACAGTGGCAACAAAAAGGATTTCTTTTACTTTGAATTTCATCATGTCCAGGTAAATGTATTTATCTATTGCCTGTTTATCAAAGAATTCTTGTAAAGGAGGGAGAGGGGCTTTCTTTTTTTCAAGCACTTCTGAATATACTTTTTTGTCATGCTCTTCATGTGGCCTGTAAGGGAGCTTGCTGAGGACATCCCTGCCTTTTATGCTGTTTATATATCCTGAAAGAATCATGGCAATGTTATTGATCAGGTTACGTTCTTCTTTGAGAAACGGGCCTTCATCCATTTCAGGAAATTGCTTTGTATAATAAATTTCGATGGCGCCTTTGACATTGTCAATGCTTAAAAATGATTTTTTCTGACTCCACGGAGTTTCGACAAAATGACTACTTGCGTAGGTTTTATCACCATAACTTATTCTGGCAACTGTTGATTCAGGATATTGCCATGCCTGGGGAAGTCCATTGCATATATGCTGAAATGTCTCATCTATTGGTAAACCACTGGCAAGAATCCCGGAGGTTAAATTAATGCCACTCAGTTCTTTTAGCCGTTCTGTGTTCTCCAAAAATAGTTTTTGAAAGTCATATTTTGTAGCAGACCCCGAGATAAGCCCTGCAATGTTGTTGATCAGGTGACGTTCTTCTTTCAGAAAAGGGCCTTCATCAAATTCGGGAAATTCTTTTAAATAATATATTTCAATGGTACCTTTTTTATCTTTGGTAATATCAAAAGCTTGTTTTTGGCACCATTGGGTTTTCGTGAAATTTTTACTTTGAAATATTTTATCATTATAGACGATCCTTGCAACGGTAAAATCAGGATATTGCCATGCTTCCGGGAGGATAGAACAAATTTTGCTTAATGCTTCTTCAAGATTTTTGCTTTTTCTTAATATTTCGGCTGTCTCATTAATACCTCTTAATTCTTTAAGCCGTTCGGTATGTTTATAAAAAAGCTTCTGGCTATTGATTTTTGAGATGGCACCGGAGATAATGAATGCAAGGTTATTGATCAAATCCCGTTCTTCTTTTAAAAAAGGGCCCTCGTCTGCTTTTGGAAATTCTTTGGTATAAAATATCTCAATGCTTCCTTCTTTTTGTTCATTGGTAATGAAAATCTGTTGCAGGCGCCAGGATGTTTTTTGAAAATGTGTTGATAAATATGTTTTGTTTTCAAATATGATTCGTGCACAGGTGTATTTAGGGAATTGCCATCCTTCTGGCAACAGATTACAAATTTTTTGTAGCAATTCATCAATATCACTTATTTTATTAATGAGTTCAACGGTTCGGTTAATGCAGTTCAACTCTTTGGTGCGTTCTTTATAAGAAGCAATAATGTCATTCCGGTATGATGGCGAAGTGTTTTTCATTTTTTATTCTTTTTTGTTAAAAATAATAAAAATTAAATTTTTAAAATTTAAAAGGAGGTTTAAAATCTTATAATGGACAAAAAACAACATTGGCTTTTGCTCTTTCAGAGCAATGGGTTAGTGCTTTGTTTGGACAGGGCGTTGCCCTGTTTTTTAACTTTTTTTTAGAAAAAAAGTTAAAAAAAAATCGTGCAGGACTCCTCGCCGACCCATCACGGCTTGACAGCTAAAAAATATGAACAGCCATCGTTATTTTTTGTTCTGTCACAGCTGTATATATATTATTTTCATTCTTCCATTTTCC
>CAZJWE010000076.1:0-15014 GCA_964549265.1 uncultured Bacteroidales bacterium
AACACAACATATAAACTACGTTAAACTATATTTCAACCACATATAAACTATTTTTCCAACCCCCATAAATAAATTGCAAGTTACCATTAAATTCGTGGTAAAACCATTAACTTTATAAATGATATTTTCCTGAAAGACAAAAACAGATTCAACCACAATCATAATATTTATACCCTTTATAAACTTTATAAACTTTATAAACTTTATAAACTTTATGAACTTTATAAACTTTATAAACTTTATAAACTTTCAACTTAATTGGGTTTGTAATGAATTATGTATATTTTTGCAGATATTTTAAAGCATCCAATACATCGTGAATGAAAGTATCTGCATCCATATATTCAACAGACCATGAATTGACAGACATAGTCAAAAACCTTGATGAACATCAGATTGATCTGTTTCACATAGACTGCAATGACGATATTTCGATTTTTGAAGACATTCCCAAAATAAGACAGATAAGCTCAAAGCCTATTGATCTGCACCTCATTTCTGATGAGCCGGAAAAATATTTTGACCTGATTCAACAGCACTGCATTGAATATGTAACCTTTCAATATGAAAACCTCCACCACAAACCGGTTATACCCGATAACCTGTCATGTGAATGGGGGTTGTCCATTACATGCAATACCAACATTTCGGTTTTTGATGACTATGCAGACCGCTTTTCTTTTATATTATTCATGGCCACAACTCCCGGGAAAAGCTCCGGAATATTCAATAAAAATATTTTTAAAAAGATCAGGCAATTCCAAAAAGCCCATCCCGACAAAAAAATACATGTAGATGGGGGAATCAATGCCGAAGTATCTTTTATCCTGAGAAACATGGGTGTATATTCTGTTGTTTCGGGTTCGTACCTGTTCAATTCTACATACCTTGGCCTGGCATTACTGAACCTCAAATCAAATGAAATAGAATCGCATTTCCGGGTAAAAGATTTTATGATATCCAAGGATGAGATACGGCTAATGCATCCGGAGCAGCGGACATTTAAAGATGTGTTATACTCAATTGATGAAAACAACCTGGGATTTACCATTCTTGTTGATGAAAACGGAGCGCTTGAAGGAATCATAACAAATGCCGATGTACGGAAAGGACTGATGAAAAACATAGAAGACCTGAATAATGTCTCAATAGATGAAATCATTAACAGAACCCCGGTAACAATAAAAGAAGATTATACGGTATTGGAAATGCTCAGGCATATCAAAGCACAGAATTTCACCATATCATATATCCCTGTCATCAATAATCATAAAATTGTGACAGGTGCTGTAACATTCTTTAATCTTATAAAAGGAGAACTATGATCATTCATTTAAAAGAAGGAACCGGGAAAGACGATGCCATGAAAATGGCCGAAGAACTAAGTGCTTTCTGCATTAAGAAACCGGAAGGCTATATATTGGTAAACGCTTCAAAAATCAAGGAAACAGATAACAAATACAAAGCACACATAAAAAAGGAATTTGTTTTTGATTCTGACATGCAGCTATCAAGCAGAGAATACATGGCAAATACCAGAGGTATTGCTTTGGGTGATGTGCATATAGGAGGAGACACAAACAACACCATAGTCATTGCAGGCCCTTGCTCTGTTGAGTCAGAAGAACAGATAAGGGAAACAGCAGAACTGCTCGTTGAATTAAACATTTCAACACTTCGTGCCGGGAGTTATAAGCCCCGTACTTCTCCATACAGCTTTCAGGGTTTAGGAATAGAAGGTTTGAGGCTGCTGGACAAAATGCGGACAGAATACAATCTGAACATCATCACAGAAGTCAGGGACTCAACACATGTGGATGAAGTCATTGAGTATACAGATATTATCCAAATCGGAGCAAAAGCAATATACGATCATGGAATCCTGAAGAAATGCAGTAAGGCCACAAAGCCTGTACTCCTTAAAAGAGGATTCGGCACTACTTTGCAGGAATTTGTACAAATGGCTGAATTTGTTTTATCAGGCGGCAATGAAAACCTTATTTTATGTGAACGTGGCATCAGGACGTTTGAAAATAAAACCCGGTTCACCCTCGACCTTTGTGGAGTGGCGTATTTAAAAGAATACACCAACCTGCCCATTATACTTGACCCAAGCCATGCAATGGGCTATGCCTATGGTGTCCCTGATCTTGCAAGAGCTTGTACAGCAATGGGGGTAGACGGACTCTTGGTTGAAGTACACCCTGATCCCGGAAGTGCCCGGTCCGATTCGGCACAACAATTAAATCATCAACAATTCAGAGAATTAATGGGCAGTCTTAATGCAGTAGCACAGTCAATCAACAGAAAAATTATTTAAATGAACCACTTTATTGATAACATCAACCATCTGTTAGACAGGCACACATTGAGTGCAAGTGACTTGTCATCCAAACTGAATTTATCCGTAGAGCTTGATCAAACGATAAAGGGCACAGCACATCTCTCGCCGGATGACCTGCTTAAACTATCTACATATTTCGGGTTTTCTGTGGATGTCCTGTTCACAAAAGATATTAACCCTTTTGAATACGTATCGGCTCAAAACATTAAATTTTTGGCACTTGATGTTGACGGTGTGATGACAGACGGTGGGATGTATTATACTGAAAGCGGAGATGAATTTAAACGGTTTGATACACGCGATGGGCTAGCAATAAAAAGGCTCACAAAGCAAGGATTCCAGGTAGGTATTATAAGCTCCGGATTCCTGGATGCACTGATCAAGAAACGAGCCGGTTTATTAGGCATACATAAAGTGCAAACAGGCCCTGCCCCGAAACTTCAGACTTTAGAACAATGGTGTATGGAAATGGATTTGGACATAAAACAAGTTGCATTCATCGGCGACGATATCAATGACAAAGAGGTCATTGAAAAAGTAGGCATCTCAGCCTGCCCTGCGGATGCGTATGAAGAAATTAAAAAAATTGTTTCTGTAGTGCTTTCAAAACATGGCGGAAAAGGATGTGTAAGAGAATTTGTGGATTTATATTTTACCGGAAATCCATATTTTGATTTTAACAATTTATCTTATTTTTAATACCTTAAATGTAAAAATAATATTAGAATGGAATTAACAGCATCGGTTATTTATGGTTCTGTAAGATCGGAAAGACAAGGAATAAAAGCAGCCAGGTATCTTCATAAAGAACTAAAAAAAAGGATTACTCAAGTTCATTTTATAGACCCGGATGAATTTGAGCTTCCACTTTTAGACAAAATGTATAAAGAATACGAAAAAGGGAAAGCCCCGGAAGCCATGAAGCTGGTTGGAGAACGGCTACTCAATTCAGATGGCTTTTTAATCGTTTCCGGAGAATACAATCATGGTATTCCACCCGCATTAAAGAATATTCTTGATCATTATCAGCGGGAATATTTCTTTAAGCCCAGCGCCATTGCCTGCTATTCAGCTGGTTCGTTCGGTGGTGTCCGTTCTGCTATGCAATTGCGTGCAGTACTGGGTGAACTGGGAATGCCCTCGATTTCATCCATCCTTCCATTCCCAAAGGTACAGGACCATTTTGATGTCAAAAACACTCCAAAAACCGAAGACATACCGAAAAGAACCAACCGCTTTCTCGATGAATTCATCTGGTACATGGAAGCATTAAAAGAAAAACGAAAAAACGGAACACCTTTTTAAAGCAAGAAAAACGTGTGTAGCTAATATATGTTACCGGAAAAAATCCAACGTTAAAATAATAATTCTACCACGAATTTAATGATAACCTGCAATTTGTTTATATGTTGTATTTTAGTTTTCAGAAGTTGGAAGTTTATCAGCTTTCAATAGAGTTATTCTTTCAATTCAAGCGATTGTTAGAATGGTAATTGGTGTATACGTTGACAAACAAGAATTGCAAGTATTAATAGAAACTTTTAGTATGCTTATCCCAATACTTGATGAGCAGAAAACCAAACAGCATCCCGCCGATATGGGCAAAATGGGCTACATTGCTTCCGGGTTGAGAAAATCCCAGGTATAATTCAATCACTCCATATCCTATCACAAAATATTTGGCTTTAATCGGAATCGGCGGGAAAAGTAATAACAACCTGGTATTGGGGAATATCATCCCAAATGCCAGCAATACTCCAAAAACAGCGCCCGAAGCACCCACTGTCGGAATATTCATGCGATCAGTAATAATCTGATCTATATATACCATCGCACTCTGTTTGAGATTGCTATTATTCGGATTTTCTGACCATTTTTTTATAAATGATCCTATCCCTTCTATGGGCCTAACCATATAATCCTGAGCAAACTCTTTGAACAAAGAAGGAACTGGTGTATTTTTAAGTGCAGTGGCTGTTTCAATCATAGAAGTAATCTGGATATGATTTACCAGTGTATGCAAAGCAGCAGCACCCAGGCCGGTTATCAGATAATATATTAAAAACCGCTTAGAACCCCATACATTTTCAAGGATTCGTCCAAACATCCACAATGCAAACATATTAAAAAACAAGTGAGCAAAGCCTCCATGCATAAACATGTGTGTGACAATTTGGGTGGGATGAAAGTACTCAGACTTAAAATAAAACAATCCCAAGTGCTTGGTTAAATTAACATTAAATTGGCTTTCAAAAACAAGTGTTACAAGCAGCAATAAAACATTTATTATTAGCAGGTTTTTGACAACCGGGTATGAACTGCTGGATTGGTTGATATTTGTATATCTCATGAAATAAATTTATTAAGTTTTAAACCGTTTTTCAAGTTCTTCCAAAGTTAAAATAGTAATTATAGTGCCTCCACCCGGAGAATAGTTGGGCATCTGGCAAGCAAATAATGTATCCACCAACTCTCTCATTTCCTGTTCTGCTAAAATGATGCCATATCCTATTGCAGCTACTTTGGCCATAGAAAGAGCTATTTTGTTATGAATTCCTTCTTTTACATTGCTTTCTGTTTGCTTGTATTCTTCAATCAGGCTTTCAATCAATTCTTTCCCGTTTTTCACCCTGAGTTCTGAAGGCACACCGTTTAAAATGACTGTATTGCTGCCAAAATCCCTTATATCAAATCCTATGGTCATTAAATCATCCATGATATCACTTATGATAGTATAATCAGCAGGATTCAGCTCAATGGTCTCAGGATACAAACTCTGCTGGGCCAATCCTTGTTTGTTTTCCAGTGTCTTTAAAAATTTTTCAAATAAAATCCGCTCATGTGCTTTTTTCTGGTCAATGATCATCAATCCTGATTTAACCTGGGTTAAAATATATTTCCCTTTAAAATGAAAAAAACGATTGGTTGTTTGACAGCCTGTGTTCTCGTCTGAAATAGTTTCTTGCGAAGGTTCAGAGTCAACAGAAGTTGCCTCAGGGACAAATGAAGCAGGAGATGATTCATTTTCAAAGAGTTCTTCCCAGCCTTTGGCAGATTGGTCGTGTTTAAATGATTGATTTGTTGAATGTGTTTTTTTGTCTTGTGATTCAAAGGGGTTGAATGCAGGATCAAACTTCACAGAAGGTGGATTCACCTGTGCATTTTTTCTAAACACCGGTATTTCGATGTTGGCCTCATTGTTAAAATCGAGTGACGGGACAATATTGTGCTTGGCCAGGGTCTCCTTAACAGTAGCTCTTAAAATCTGCCATATTGCTTGTTCATCCTGAAATTTGATCTCTGTTTTTGTAGGATGAATATTGATATCAATGATGTCAGGATTCACTTTCATATAAATAAAATAAGAAGGTATTGAGTCATGGGGAAGAATTTGTTCATAAGCGCTCATAACAGCTTTATGAAAATAAGGATGCCGTATGTAGCGGTTATTAACAAAAAAATATTGTTCCCCGAATTTCTTTTTTGCATTTTCTGGTTTGCCTATAAACCCTTTCATTTGAATAATGCTGGTCTCGCTTTCCAGTCCAATTAAATAATGATTTGCATTTTTCCCGAACAAATTGACAATACGTGATTTTAAATTGGATTTGGGTAAATTATAAATTTCAATATTATTATGAAAAAGGGAAAAATCAATGGTATTATTGGCCAGGGCCACCTTTTGAAATTCATTGATAATATGTTTTAATTCGGTAGAATCTTTTTTCAGGAATTTTCGTCTGGCCGGGACATTGTAAAACAGATTTTTAACCATAAAAATGCTTCCGTCGGGACAAGATAAAGGTTCCTGCTTTTTGAATCCGGAGCCTTCAATATCAATACGGGTACCCAACTCGTCTTCTTTGCGTTTAGTTTTCAACTGAACCTGTGATACAGCGGCTATTGAAGCCAATGCCTCTCCCCTGAACCCCATTGTCTGAATAGCAAATAAATCATTCGCATTTTTGATTTTTGATGTGGAATGACGTTCAAATGCAATCCGTGCATCGGTTTCTGACATTCCACAACCATTATCAACAACCTGAATAAGGGTTTTGCCTGCATCTTTAACTTTTACAGTAATGGTATCTCCTCCGGAGTCAACAGCGTTTTCCATGAGTTCTTTTACAACAGATGAAGGCCTTTGGACAACCTCACCTGCAGCTATCTGGTTAGCAATATTATCCGGTAATACATGAATTATATCTGACATTCTAATGATTTTAATAGATCATATAATAGAAAAAGGCAAGCAAAATAAGCAAAATAATTAACATACGGATATTCGAGGACCGTTGTCTGCGTTTTTCATATTTTTTCATAAACCCTTTTGATATATTTGAAGTATATGTTCCATCTTTTCTGGCTTGCATTTCTTTTTCAATTTCATTTATTCGCTGCTGAAGTTTTTCTTTCCGCTCATCATAATAGAGAGGACGGTATGTGAATGATCTGGGTTTTCTGGTTTTGAATATATTAATTATGGCCATATGTTTTTTTTATTTTTACAAAAATAATTGCATTTTTTTATTTTTAAAAGCGAACAAGGATTTTCATTGAATAAACTGACACGTCCCCTGATAATAAAGGGATGTAAATATGATATTCAAAAAAGATGTCAATTCTTAATCTCATACCCACTTTACAAACCTAAGATAAACGAATTAAATAAATGTTGTTTGAATGACACTTCTTTTATAAATTAACTAAATTTACAAGCTATAAAGTATAAAAATAATGAAAATGAACATCATAAAAAATGATTTTTTACAAGCTTTTAAAGTATTGGATGAATTTATTTCAAATGATAACAATATTTCATTAATAGAAAAAGCCGGTAATATCATGGTAAATTCACTGGAGCAGGGTGGTAAAATCATTTCCTGTGGCAATGGTGGTTCGATGAGTGATGCCATTCATTTTGCCGAAGAACTTACAGGGATGTTCCGCTGTAAAAGGCCATCGCTGGCCGGAATTGCCATATCGGATCCGGGTTATCTGAGTTGTACAGCCAATGACCTCGGGTATGACCATGTTTTCTCACGGTTCATTGAAGGGTTGGGGAAACCCGAAGACGCTTTGCTGGCAATTTCAACCAGTGGCAATTCAACAAATGTGATTCATGCCATCACAAAAGCAAAAGAAATGGGGATGAAAACCATCGGACTAACCGGAAAGACCGGAGGGCAAGCTGCCGGGCTGGTTGACATAGAGATCAGGGCTCCTTTTTCAGAATTTTCAGACCGTACCCAGGAAATTCACATTATAATCATACATGCACTGATTCATTTTATTGAACAACACTTTTACCCTGTATAACACTTTCTTTTTCATATATTTACAACATTTGCATTCAAAACATTACCCTTATAAAACAATATTATATTCATGGATATAACCATTTCCAATAATCAACATTATTTTTTTATAGGGATTGCTGGAAGCGGGATGAGTGCTATTGCACAATATCTTAAAGGCATTGGCAAACATGTATCTGGTTCTGACAGGTACTTCAATACCGGACAACGAATGCCTATCCAGGATCAATTGGAAGACCTTGGCATCCATTGCTTTCAACAAGATGGTTCCGGCATTACCCGCAATACAGATGTCGTTGTTATTTCCACTGCCATTGAAGACACGAATCCTGAATACAAAAAAGCCCAAAAATCAGGCATTGCGGTTATAAAAAGATCTGAATTATTAAGTGCGATATCAGAAACAAAAAAGACCATAGCCATTGGTGGAACCGCCGGAAAATCCACAACAGCAGCTATGGCATTTCATATTTTACAGGATAATGGATATTCTCCTTCACTGATCACTGGTGCCGGATTGATCGCTTTACAATCACAAGGGCTGCCGGGTAATGCCTGGGTAGGAAACGGTGAATGGCTCGTCATTGAAGCAGATGAATCAGACGGTTCAATCGTTCAGTACAATCCTCATACAGGAGTGCTGTTAAACATTCAACACGACCATAAAGAAAAAAATGAATTGATATGGTTGTTTGAAGCATTCAAAAACAACACCCAAACAACATTTATTGTAAACCGGGATCAGGAAGAAACAAAGAATTTATCACAAAACAAGGCACATGATTTTAGCATTCATGAAGACTCCGGTTTTAAGGGCGAATCATTTTCGCAGAAAGGATATCATATTGTCTTTAAATTACAAGACATATTATTCAATATCCCGGTAATTGGTAAACATAATATGCAAAATGCGTTAGCTGCAGTGGCTGCATGTCATTCAATCGGTGTTCCAATAAAAGAAGCTGCCGGATCACTTATTTCATACAAAGGCATTTACAGGAGAGCTCAATTAATTGGAGAAAAAAGAGGCGTTGTGGTAATTGATGATTTTGCTCATAATCCATCCGAAGTAGAAGCTGCAATCAAAGCGTGCCAGGAAATTGGGAATAAGGTGTTTGCATGGTTTCAACCTCATGGTTTTGGCCCGTTAAAATTCATGCATCAGGAATTATCATACAAAGTAGCTCAAACCCTCAGGCAAAATGATATATTCTTTATTTCAGATGTTTATTATGCAGGCGGAACCGTCAGTCAGTCAATTCACCCGGATGTGGTACAAAAAAGTATCATAGATCAGGGAAAACAGGCCATTTATCTTCCATTCAGAGAACGCCTTTATGATTATGTACATATTCATTCTTCTCCGGGAGATGTAGTATTGTTAATGGGAGCACGAGACCCGTCATTATCTCAATTTGCAGAAGATATTTTTGAAAATATATAACATCATTTATTAAATTCATATTCAGGCATCATGCACATACAACTCATTTTCATTATCTGCTTTAAAGGCCATAAAAAACAAGATAATGGAGAACACAAGACAAATCCCCGATGCATAGCCATAATGTCCAAAGTTTTTAATTGAAACACTAAACATTGAAGGCCCCAGGGCCGTACCGGCAACTACCCAGCCAAGCGAATAACCTGATATTGCCCCCAATGAGCGTATACCATAAAATTTAGGCCAGGTCACATTATTCAGGATACCAAACATTCCCTGCGACAATCCATTCCCTGTTACAATAAACCAATATGCAACCGGATGGGCCTTAAGTATAATAAGCCCGGCCATGGTGATGATCAGGCCTGCTAATTCGGCAATTAAAAGATACTTTAATTTAATATGATCGCTCAATGCACTGCCTATAAAATTAAATATTACAGCAATAATGGCCGAAGGCAGAAAAATAGAAAGAGCAGTTTCCCTGCTCATGCCGGCACTTTTAAAAACATCCTCTACATGGAAAGTAAAGGCGGTTAAATACAGTCCATTGATAACTAAAGTTAAATTAAATATCCAAAACGAATATGTCTTTTTTGCCTCGGATAATGAAAAATTTTTCACGATTTGCCGGATATTCTTTTTTTTGTCTTTACCCGGATTCCCGTCTGGTAATAAACCACATTCTTCCGGATTGTCGCGAAAGAAAACAGCAGCCAACAGCACAAAAAACACACCTATCACCAGTGCCAAAAGTTTCCAGGTGCCTTGCCATGAGTGTTGCTGAATCAAAGAATCCAGTATTCTGGGAGAATAACTAAACCCAAAACTTATAGACACAGCAAGAATACCATTTACAAGACCTCTGTGTTTCTCGAACCATTTCATAACAATATTTTTACTCACCATCGTTAATACACCCTGTCCCATGAATCTGAGTGAGAAAAAACCAACTGACATCATAATGAACGTAATAACAACCGGTGATCCTATTTTTAAATCATCATAAATAAAGCGAATGATATCATCAATATGTGAGAGAAATAATAAAACAACACCAAAGATCAGCCCGGCAAATATTCCTAATATCCTGGCACCGTAGCGGTCATATAATCGTCCGACGCGTGCAATGAACAACCCGTTAACCAACGTGCCTATCAAATAAGCATGACTTAAATGTGTCCGGTCAATTTGCAATGAACGAAGGAGTGGTTCTGTGAATGCTGAAAACCCTATTGTTTGCCCAGGAACGCTCATTAGCATACCTATTACTGCAACAAAAAGGATTATCCATCCATAATAAACCGGAAACTTAGCTGGTGAAAAAGGAAAATGGACATAATTGAACTTCATGAATTGGCTGAATTTATTGAAAAATTAAGACCGCAAAGGAATAAAAGATTTTTTAAATATATTATCAAAAAGTAAGTATTTTTATAAATCCTGGTTTTATTATATATTTGCTTCTTTTATATACTGTGATAAACAGTTAAAAAACTCATGATAAACATATAAAATAAATGGCTCCTGATAGATTGGATGACAAGGTAAAAGAAACAATAAAAACTGAAATCTCTAAGGCAATTGATGCATTAGAGCAAAATGAAAACAAAGCAGAGGCAATTCATTATACGCGTAAACGAATGAAAGCCGTAAGAGCATTTTTACGATTGATAAGATTTACGTTGGGAAAGAAAACATACAAAAAACAAAATATCTTTTTCCGTGATATTGCAAGAAAAATGGCAGCATTGAGAGACCATGAAGTATTGATTGAAAAACTGATCATCTTAAAAAATATCGCAAAGGAAGAAAATCTGAAAAACGTTATTCAGAATTTGATCCAACAAGAAACGAATGAATATACACAGCATAAACATCAATTCCTAAGCCAAACCAATATTTTGGAAGATTTAATAACCCAATTAAAACATGCACGTGAAAACATACAATATTTGCCAGTCCATGATAACACATTTGCCCTGATCCGGCCCGGATTAAAAAAGGTGTACAGAAGAGGCTGCAAAGCCTTCCTGAAAGCCTATAAAACCCCCGGCATTGAAGAATTTCATGAATTCAGAAAACGTGTAAAATATCTGAGCATACAGTTGAAATTTATAGAAAATTGCTGGAAAGAAGTTTTGAAACCTTTTCGAAAAGAAATTGCCAATTTATCTGAATTATTAGGTGAAGATCATGACTATGGCATGTTGATCGAAACATTTCATAAAAAAAATATGGGATTGTCTCAAAACATACAGAATGAAATCATCCATTTAGCAGAAAAGCAACGGTCAAAACTTGAAAAACAAGCACATCCTTTGGCTATGAAAATATATTCAGAATCACCTAAAGAATTTATTCACCGAATTGAGATGTACTGGAAATCCACTTGGGAAAAGTAAATGATGCCTCTATAATAGATAATGTTTGTTCCATCATGTCCGCTAACTTCGTTATGCTTGCCCAAAAATTGCTCATTTACTTCAGTAAACTGCGCTTTTTGGGGCTGCGTAAGCCTCGTTATCGAATATTATGATCCAAACACTATTTAGCGGTGGCATATCTCAATAAACGGACAATATCCACAAATGTTGGTATTGTTCGTTTGAGAAAAAGGGATATCCGGATTGAAAATATCCTGCAATAAATCCATTACCATTTCTTTAAAATATTCTTCATATTCATTAAAACCGGTGACTTCTTTTTTGCCGTCTGTTAAGGTTGTTGCAAAGCCACTGGTATAAATGGTTTTTAAAGGATAAACGGCCGGAGTAATTACAGAATGATTATTTGCAGCGTATAGCATGCAATAGTAAAAAAGTTGAAACGCAGTGGTGTTTCGCTTATGGTCTTCGCGCTTAAATAAATGATCGAGCCCGATAAACCTGTTGGCAGCCTCGCCTGTTTTATAATCAATGATCCTGGTCATCCCATCTTTGGTGTCAATGCGGTCTATCTTCCCGCCCAGCCTCGCTTTTCGTGTATTATTATGAATCCCTAAAGGCAATTCTGTATAATATGATTGTTCCATTTCTTCAAGGCAAAAAGGTGCAAGCACATGGTCTTTCTTCAATAACTGAAGAATAAACTTATTCAGGATATGTTGTACAATAATATTCTTCCCGAGGTATTCCGGCTTTTTGTTTTGCTTGCCATAATATTCACTCATAAAAGCTTCATCAATAGCTCGGCTAATTTCTTTCTTATTTTTTGAGAGACTTAATATCAATGATTTATCCAGGGTTTGTTTCAGATAAGGATGATATATTTC
This sequence comes from uncultured Bacteroidales bacterium, assembly GCA_964549265.1. Taxonomy (GTDB): domain Bacteria; phylum Bacteroidota; class Bacteroidia; order Bacteroidales; family JBBRXJ01; genus CAYMKE01. The sequence goes on from CAZJWE010000076.1 coordinate 12,381, forward strand.
ATAAATTGATTTATGCAATAAATTTCCGAAAAGCATGGGGTCCACCTCTTCTTTAACTTCATCAGCCTCTTTCAGTCCGGCTATGTAATGAAAATAAAATTTCAATGAGCAATCCAGATAGGCATTCAGTGCAGTGGGAGATAACATCTTTGATCCACCCGGAGACAGAAAGTCATTTAATGCCAACAGTACTTCGTCATTCTTTTCCACCATCAATTGCTTTGGAAGGGAAGTGGCGGTGCGATGCACTATATTGTATTCTTTGATGTCAAAACCTGTCTCATAGATCAACTGGTATAAATACCGGCTCATCTCACCTTTGTTTATGCCTTCGGTTTTGGTATGATAAACCAATGAAATATTTTGGGCTCTCTGCATGCTTCTGTAAAAATAATATGCATACATGGCATCTGTATGGTCTACTGTCGGGAGCCCGAATCCTTTTCGTAAATTATAAGGAATGTACGATTGCCGGTATTCTCTCTTGGGGATATTTCCTTCATTCACAGAAAGGTATATGATGTTGTCAAAATCTATATTTCGCGTTTCCAAAATCCCCATGATTTGAATGCCTGCAAGGGGTTCTCCTGTAAACGGGACACGCTGGCTTCTCATCACCTTCTCAAGGAGTTTTAAAAAGGTTTTAAGGTTTAATACAATGTTTTGCTCTTTAATTATTTCCCCGGTTCTTTTGACCTGTTTATATAAATGATAAATGAATTCTTTGTCTAATGCTTTATTATTTTTTGTTTCATCGTGTTGTATCGTTTCAATCTCGCGCGACACTTCATACAATATATCCAGTATATATTGAGAGACTTCCTGTATGGTGTTTTTCCGTTCAAATATTTTTTTCATTATATTATTAATATGAAGCTCTCCGGGGGTGAGATAAATCATATTCTTCTCAGCGATATAGCGTGTGATTTCCGAAACCTCATTGTTATTTAAAAGACTCATATATTGATGATTGAGGATATTGACCACGTGCTGGTGATAAAAAACCGGCTGTTGGTCTTCATTAATTTTAACATTTTTCTGAAGTTCAATTAAATGTTTTATAAAACCAAAGGCCGGTGTGTTTTGCAGTGGATATCCAAGCGTTACGTTCACATCGCGGATGGAAGCAGGGAGTGCATGCAACACAGGCAGGAGCAATTTTTCGTCGCCCATGATGATGGCGGTGTGAATATGGCTGTTGTCGGGTGCTTCTTCCTGCAAATGGATAAGCCTTTCTACAAGATTTGCCTGCCCTGTTTCTGTTGGAACAGCATATATCGAAATCTTTTTGGACGGATTTAAAAACTGATCATGATCAAACGTCGTTTCAGGGGGATACTTTTTAATGTTTTCTCTGATAAAGCGTCCGGCTTCCTGCTTCGGATCATTGGTATAATAATGATCATGGTCCCAGTAAAAAATGGCTTCCTTTCTATTTTTCAAATAAGTGAATAATACTTCTTCACAATTGTTCAATGCATTGAATCCAATAAACACAACCTTTTTATAAGGCAATTCGGGGAAGGTACCTGACTTAATATGATCAACAACCTGCTTGTAAATCATGCCTTCGTATCCAAGTTGTTTAGATACCAATGTTTGCTGAAACTGTACATAAATGGAATTCAGCACTTCCCAGATACTGATGAAATGGTCTTGGTGGGTGCTGTTTGGTGGGGTAAAATTGTCCCAAAACGTTTTTATCACCTCAATTTGTCGTTCTGTTAAATAATTGAATTGTTGTTCGATAGACTTGATTGATGCCATGTTTTGGAACAAATCAGCAGCATTGACAAGATATTTATCTATGTCATCAAAATCACCAAGCAACGTCTCACCCCAAAAAAAGAAATCATCAAATTGTTCATCCGATTGTTTATTTTGTTTGTACACATGAAATAATTCAAACAACAATGTAAGCCTGTCAGCAAGTTGTAAGCTTGATAGTTCCTGCATTAAATCATTGACAGTAATGATATGAGGACTCCAGAGGGGTTTATTGATCAATTCTGCAAAATACTTCCCAAAAAACAAACCCGCGCGCCGGTTTGGAAAGACAATACAAAAATCCGAAACTTCATCACCATATTTCGTATGCAGATCCTGAGCAATATTTTGTAGAAAACGTTTCATCCGGTCTGTCGTTTAATTTGTTGAGTAAGTCGTTAATTTGAGTGTGAGTGTGAATGTAAGTTTGGGCTTGATTATCCCGTTAAACTTATGCATCACTTAGCTTTCAGCTTTCAACTACTTGTTGCTTTTTTTAAAAAATAATTCTCTAAGATAAATAATTAATGGTACTACCCTTATTTTAGTGGTTAAATATTTTACAGGATCTAAAATACTGTTTAAATATAGTTGAAATATAGTTGAAAATGTGGTTGAAAAGTAGTTTATATGTGGTTCAATATAAATTAATCGTTTGAAAGAACACAATATTTCAACTATATATAAACAAATTGCAAGTTACCATTAAATTCGTGGTAGAACCAATTAATTAATCAAAAAAATTTTTATTATTTTAAAAAGATTCGTATTATTACATTTATAATTAATGAAACAAAGTTAAAATATATTTTTATGAATATAAAGCGCTTCATCCCGGTTATTCTGGCAGGCTTCATGTGTGCTTTC
>CAZJWE010000077.1:0-14854 GCA_964549265.1 uncultured Bacteroidales bacterium
CCCTTGATGAAGCAAGTCAGCAGTGGTATCCGGTGGCAGTCTCAAATATTGGATACAACTCCCTGCACAAACGGTGCAAAAGTTACAAAACAGGGCAACGTTTTTCTCCGGCTTTCTTCAGACTCCATCTCACGATGGACACCCTTGCCCTTGGCTAATGCTTGGCGACTACAAACCTCCAGACTTTTACCACCAAGTCTGTTACCATGCACGGCACACAACAAAAAAACCTGCTTCAATGAAGCAGGTTTTTTATGAATTATTATAAATTATTTTAGAATTCCCACATATCATGTTCCATTCTAAATATTTTGTTTTCAATTTTTTCTGCTTCCCATAAAACCTCTACTCCAGATCTGTATTCATTAATTTGTCTGTTATTATACACATTTGATTCAGAGAAAATATGTCCTGTGAATTGTCTTTGTCTAAAATAGTCATCAAAAGTTATTCTCTGAGCATCATTATGTCTGTTAAATACAGGATGATTAGCTAATATTGGCCTGGCTTCTGGGTAATATACCCAAAATGTCTTTTTCATTACATACATATCAGGATTATCTTCTTTATGATATAACCGTATAGGGCATAATCCAATGATTCTTACTTTCATTCTGGAATAATTCTTATCAAAATACCACTTTTCTTTTATTAGTAATTTCTTTATTTCATGCTTTTGAGGCGGTAAATCTATAATTTCATCTTTTATAGATCCATCAGCCTTTGTGATAGATTGAGTATCCTGTTTAGCTCCCATGGATTTTTTTACCTGTTCTGCTGTCATCAAAATATCAAATTCTGTAGTCGCTTCGGGATCATCAGGATCATAAGCATTCAATCCTTCATTATCAATTCCATATAGTAATAAATTCACTAAACTCATTCTGTTTCCAATGGGATCAGTAGGATAATATAATGGAAGATTTACTTTTTGTCTTAAATCAACCATTCTCCAAACTGTTTTTTCCCAAATAACATCTGCTTCTCTTGTGGGTACATAAGGTACAGGTTTTTTATTTTTTAAATCTAATTTATCATACACTTCTTTCTTTTCCTGTCCTTCATATTTTTCATTCGTTGATTGTGCTTCACTTTGTACGTTTTGTGCTATTATAATTTGAGTAGTACTCAAACTTATTATAGCTATGACGATTAATTTAATGATTCTTTTCATAATTCTAAAATTTTATTTTTTTATTTTAGTCTAAAGCTAATCGTTCCGATATCTTTAATTTCTCCTCCAGGCTTTTTTGCTTTAATATTCTCAAAGGTAATACTATTACCTCTTCCCGCTTGCCTAATTAGATTTTTTTGTTTTGCAGTAATTCTGTGGCTACCAGAAGGCTCTTCCTTCAAAAAACCACCAATTACTGTATACATATTAAAACTTACGACTTCAAATTTAAGGTCAAATAAGAAATTGGGCAATTGTGCCAAAACTACTTCCTGTGCAGCTAAAAGACTGGTAGCAATAGATCCACCACTCGAATTTGCAACGACAGGTTTAGGATCTGGTACTGTTTTCACCCTAAAATTTTGAGATCCCATGGATTTGCGTTCACCATCAATGTTTGCATATACTCTTACTATACTTTCTCGTCCTGCTCTGGCTGGTATTGCAACCCATGCATTACCTCTTTTTAATAATCTTCCATTTGACATGCCGGCTTGTATATTTTCCTTTGGTACACCGGCTACAGATATATCCACCGGGTTTTGTAAACCTAAATAAAAAACATTCATTTTAGTAGGAGAAACAACAGCCTGTGGCGGAGCAACTGTATAAGAACTTTCAAATGGCACATTTGTAACTGTTCCATCTGGCCTTTTAATTTTTATTATCCCTGAATAATCTTTTTCACCTCTTCCTCCTGGTTTGATCGAATATATACCTTGTCCGCTTTTTACCGGAACATGTGTAGTATCGCCTTTCCACTTTACCTCATTTCCTTCCATTTCATAATCTCCGATTATGATTTCAGGGTTAACAGAGGTATCAGAGGCAGCAATAAATATTTTTGCTTTATATTCATTTCCCCTAATTACATAATTGGTATTAGGAATAACTGTTGCTTCAATTTTATTAAATTTTATAGTCCCAACATCTATGGCTGAGTACAAATAATTTAACATGTCTGATTCTACATTTCTCACTCTGTTTTCTATTCCTGACATTATAGCTATAACGCCTGCAGTAGGGAGATGCTCAAAATTTCCAGGCACCCAGTCATATACCTGGTCAGCGTGTTTTACTTTCTCAGTCCCTAGTCCAGTCTCAACAGAATGTATAAGTTGTTCATAATCTTTAGATTCAGGTACTAGTTTAAGGCAATATTCTCTAAATCTATCCATCATTTTCTGTAATTTATATCCTGCCCCCTTTGCTCCTTCTCCTGATCCAACCATTACTTGTGCTGGGGCATCTTTATTATCCTTGGCATCAATTTCCATAATATGTACTCCGTGATCAGTAATTGCTTCTGAATCCTTTCCATCTGCTTTTTTTACAATTTCCTTTTTTTTGTCCTGAATAAAATGAGCTATTTCATTCGCTCTTTTTTTGACTTCCTGTGCATATCCAAAATATTCCAAGACTCTTTTTGAAGGTGTTGCAGTTTTTCTGGTTTCAAATTGACCAAAAATTTCTTGGTTCTTTTCTACTGCGTTTTCTGTGGCTTTAACAAGCCCTTCATCAATATTAGAAAAAGCGTTCAAAATATCTTTTGATACATTTAATGCTAGCATTGCTGTCAACATGAGATACATCATATTGATCATTTTCTGCCTCGGTGAAAGATTCCCATGACTCATAATGTAAAAGAACTTATATGATTAATATTTTAAATTTATATGGTGTTATTACTATTTAATTTCTTCCAATGATCCCAACATATTGCCATAAATACTATTCAATTGGGCAATCTGATTGTTCATGCTGTTCATCTCATTTTTGAAATCCTGAGCAATGTCTGCGGATTCTTTTAGGTTTCCTAACATATTATCGAAACCTTTGAAAATCTCTTTTGTATTATTTAAATGATTATTTGTTTCCTGCATTTGTAATTCATATACAGAATTCAACGCGGCCAAATTTTTATTAATTTCTTCAATTTTTCCACTATATGAATTTGACTCACCGGATATTGTATTAGCGCTATCTTTAATTGAGTCTGCTAATTGTTGATATATTGAAGTGAGTTCATTTCCTGATTGTTTAAATTTTTCAGCTGCATCATTCCCTGAAGTTGAAATTGCTTCAGCAGCTGTTTGATAAGAACTTGACAATCCTTGAACAGATTGGTTTAATTCATCATTTGATTTAACAAATGTATCATTCAATCCACTTACAGATTCAGATGCTAATTGTACATTTTGTGCAAAATCAGTTGTTGCCACAGTTGCATCTGATAAATCGGACAGGTTTGCTGTTGTTTCGCTTAGTCTGTTTAATCCATTCCCCAGATTTTCAAACATTGAAGAATTCACACTCAAACCTTCCATCATTGATTCAAGTTTCTGAAGTCCTTCTCCTGTTGGTTTTATACTTGCACTAGCAGCTTTTTCATCCTCTATTCCGGCTAACTCTGGAAATACTAATGTCCAGTCGAGCTCTTCATGAAGTGGTTCAAAAGCAGAAAAGAAAAATATTATTACCTCTGTTCCCATACCAACGACTAGCATGATACTTGCACCTGGCCAGTGCATAATTTTAAATAAAGCTCCTGCTAGTACAACTGATGCTCCCCAACTATAAAGTTTTTGCATAAAGACTTTCCATCCTCTCGTCTGGACGATTTCTGACATTTTCATAATAGTAAGTATTTAAAAGTTTAAATTTTTTAGTTTAATAGAAATTTTTATTGTATTCTTCGGTTTCCTAAATATGTTCTTACACATCTAAAACCTATATATGATTTTGCTGAATCAGCATATTCAAATGTTCTTGTTCCACACTCTAAATAGTAAGCAACATCTTTCCATGAGCCACCACGAATAACTTTTCGTTTCAATACACTTGGATCATCAGGAGTGGCATTGTATTTATAATCAGGATTTAAATCGTGAGTATAAGCATAGCTTGACTCATCGTATGCAGAAGCTGTCCATTCAGCTACATTTCCTGCCATATCATACAATCCATATTGATTTGGAGAATAACTTCCAACAGTTATTGTATGCGATCCTCCATCGTCTGCATAATTTCCTCTGAGAGGTTTGAAGTTGGCAAGAACACAACCTTGTCTGTTTCTGGCGTATGGGCCTCCCCACGGATATTTAGCGCGTTGTAATCCACCCCTTGCAGCTTTTTCCCACTCTGCTTCTAAGGGCAGTCTGTAATCATGTACATTATTTGTTCCTCTTTTTCTTAATGCACTATTCAATAAGTTTGTTCTCCAGATACAAAATGCATTAGCTTGTTTCCAGTTTACACCTACTACCGGATAGTTGTCATAAGCCGGATGTGAAAAATATGTTTTAGTCCAGGGTTCATTATAAGAATATGTGAAATCTGCAATCCAACACAATGTATCAGGATATACATTTACTTTATCTCTAATAATAAAGTCAGCCCTGCTTTCAATTTCAACACGTTCTCCTTGTTGATTGATTACATATCCTTCATATTCTTTCTTCTTAAAATTATATCTATTGGATTTATTTGCAGCCTGTTTATAATCTACCCAATAGTATTCATAAACCAATTTTCTGGTATCTAACTGTTTTTGTCCCCAGAATTTCTCATCGCCCTGATAATACATTTCTTTTAATATCTGGTTCACTTCTTCGTCTTCCTGATTGATTGGTGTTTCCCAATTCAAATGAGGAGGATCGTATATTTCTCCGTTAGGCCCTTCAGAAATAGCATAATCATCCAGCTGCTCTGCCAGCAACCTCCTCATAATTGAGTCTCGAACCCAATATACAAATTGTCTATACTCATTATTGGTAATCTCGGTCTCATCCATCCAAAAAGCATCAAGAGATACATTTTGAACCATGGCATTCAAATTATTGGTATTATCCTCTTCTACAGGGCCCATCTTAAAAGTCCCCTGTGGAACGAAGATCATTCCAAATGGTTCGGGCTCATAATATTGGCCTCTGTCTCTTACTCCTACTAATTCGCCACTTTGATAATCGGCACAGCTACTTATTATAGCTAATAATCCTATTATAATGATAATTTTTTTCATAGCTAAAAATTTTGATATAAAAATAATAATTTATTTTCAATAAAAAAAATAAATTTATAAAAATCTTATACTTTTATATTGTTTTGGGGTATTATCAGACCTGATATCAAAACAATAAATAAATGAAATTTCCTGAGATGCTCCATAGTAGCTCCCGATTTCCGAAAGTTCAAAATCATATGATAAGCTCAATATTCCATTATTTAATACTTCAAATCCTACAATGGCTGTTAATGCATTTCCCATTCTGTATGATAGGCCTCCCAATATTTTATTATTGTATAAGACATTTGTATTTAAAATGATGTTCGTCACCTTTGTATCCGATAGAACCATAAAAGACGGCTGTATTTCAAATAACGTATTCGGGACATAAAGATTATATCCTCCGCTGACAAAAAAATCTGGATCGTATATATCGGAATTTATATTATTATATCCCATTTCATCTGTATAGAGATGTTTGGCAGAGACGCCTACAAATAATTTAGGCGTTTTATAAAATATGCCCATCCCCATATCAAATGCAGTAGTATTCTGTTCTTCTCCAGCCGGAATTGCCGGATCGTTTTCAGCAGGTATGAACATATTTGCCGGTACATTTGCACCATTAGGTGTTTTCCATTCAGCTTTTAACTTATGAAAAATTATTCCTGCGCCTGCTCCTATTCCTAATTTACCGTTTCCAATATTCATACGGTACGCATAAGCTCCATTGATATTATTATTATTATGAAACCCGATTTGATCACTTTCTATTATCAATCCCACACCATGATTCGCTCCAAATAAATTAAAATCTGTATTTCCACTAAAGTAAGAAGTTGAAGGTGCACCTTCAAAATTACCACCACCAAATATGGTCCCCCATTGATTCCTTAAATGTAATGATAAACACACCTGCTCATGACTTCCCACTGCTCCCGGATTATATTCGCTGGGCAAAAACATATATTGGCTGAAATTTGGCGTTTGCTGTCCATTCACTACGAATAGCGATACACCTATTATATATAATATCCAAACAGCCCTTTTCATTTTATTTATATGTATAAAATTTTTTGGTTATTCTATTTTATACTCTTTTTTAGTTTTTAGGTTACTTAAAAAGACAATAATCTTAATATTGCAATATTAATTAATTTTTTGAAAAAATCTCAACCATCTTTCAGGAATTTCATTATTACACGCATTTAAATAGTCGGTGTATGAGCATGCCAATATTTGTTTTTGTTGATCCTTAGAAGGCACTTCCACCCACCATCTCTCGGTTATAGAGCTTTTGTAAAAAATAATTTCTCCCTGGTTTACCCCGCCAAAATTTACAATAAATTTTTTAAATTCATTGCTTTGCAATGGATTCTCATTATTTTTTTGGTCAACACCCAAAATAAAATACCATAGCGTTTGTGCAAATAGATGAGCACTCTGGTCATTGATATCAAAATCCGGATTTATCTCATTAACCCACAAAGCATTAATATTATTGCTCATACCTGCATATTTAGCAATCTGGCATATTTCTTCTCCATAGAATCCGTTGGGAGACGGACGCAGGTTTGCCGGGCAATCAGACTGCCGTATGGCGTTGCTGTCAATGCTTAAAACATTTGCATCCCTGAGGTAAGGCTCTGTTTCTGGAAGATTGTTTCTTAGCTCTCCAAGGCGTTTGGCCTCATATAAATGCTTATTTAAATAATCCACTTCGTTCGAATTATTAAAAAATATCTGGTGACCTAAATTGGTGAAGTCAAATAATATTTTGTCTTTGTCTTCTTTTATAATGGTTTTCAAATAATTTTCTGAATTAATATTCCCCTGTGATTCGTCCAGGTCAATTTTGGCATCAATGGTTACAATATTCATCTTTTTATTGAGACGTTTATATAAGAGGTATGATGAGTAAATCAAATGTTGGCCTCCTCCGATAAACAAAACGATCAGATTATTTTGAATCATATGCTCATAAACATCCCGTAAAGCATAGATTGTATCATTTAAAGTGTTTCCGCGGTGAATATTGCCCAAATCTATAATATTGCTTTTCGATGTTGGCGGAGTAAGTTGATAAAGTTTTTTTCTTACCTGGTCGCATGCTTTATCTGTCCCCTTGTTTATGGACCCTCTGCTTTCAGGTACTCCTATTATTGCAATATCATATTGGCCGATGTTTTGAACCGGGTTATCCGGTGTATGAATAAATATCTTTCGCGATAAGGTATCTTCCTGTTTGAGATATGTAATTTCAGGTTTATCAAGGCTTACAGGAGTAAAATAATCATTTAGGTTCATAATTTATGCTTTCTTAGACGAAGAAGATCCTTTGGATTTACCCTTTTTTTTATTTTTATTGATAATATCTTTACAATCTTTCAATGTTAATTTACCCGGATCATTTTTTTGCTCTTTTGGTATCCTGAAATTGTCTTTTTTATATGCAATGTACGGCCCCCATCTGCCATTGAGGATTTTCAAATCAGGCTCTTCTTTAAATGTTTTGATGATTTTTTTCCTGTCGCGCTCTCTTTTTTCTTCTATTAATTCTATTGCTCTGTCTAAACCTATTTCATAGGGATCGTCTACTCCTTTTTTTAATGAAGCGAATTTATTATCATGCCTAACATAGGGGCCAAAACGGCCCACCGAAACAATGACGTCTTTTTCTTCATATTGGCCCAGGTTTCGGGGAAGGTCAAATAATTTAAGAGCCTCTTCGAGCGTAATGGTTTCTATGTGTTGTCCGTGGCGCAGACTGGCAAATTGAGGTTTTTCTTCGTCTGTTGATTCACCAATTTGAATGATAGGCCCGTACTTTCCTATTTTGGCATAAACGGGTTTTCCAGTCTGAGGATCATCTCCTAACAGGCGTGTACCAAAATCTCTACCTGTTTCTTTTAATGTTTTTTCTACTTTTTCATGAAATGGAAAATAAAAATCGGCAATCATTTTATTCCATTCTTCTTTTCCTTCTGCTATGATATCAAATTCTTCCTCCACTTTTGCAGTAAAATTAAAATCCATGATCTCCTGAAAATATTTTATAAGGAAATCATTCACCACCATGCCAATATCATTGGGAAATAACTTATTTTTTTCTGTTCCGGTAATTTCTTTTAACACTTCTTCTTTAATATTGTCCTGTGTTAGTTTAAGATGATTATACTCCCTTTCATGTCCCATTCTATCTTCTTTCACTACATATCCACGATTCTGGATTGTTGATATGGTTGGCGCATAGGTAGACGGACGTCCAATGCCCATTTCTTCCAATTTTCTGACCAAAGAGGCTTCTGTATATCTTGGTGGATGATGAGAAAAACGTTCAACAGCATTTATTTCTTTATATACAGGATTATCTCCTTCTTTGAGAGGGGGTAAAAGGCTGCTTTTCTGGCCACTCTCTTCTTCCATTGCTTCATGGTATACTTTTAAAAAACCGTCAAATGTTAATACCTCACCGGTAGCTACAAATTCTTTTTGTTCATTTGATATAGAAATTTTGGCTGTCGTTTTTTCAAGTTCAGCAGATTTCATCTGGGAAGCAATGGTTCGCTTCCATATGAGTTCATATAGTTTTTTCTCGGCATTGTTTCCACCGATTTCATTGTTTTCTATATATGTTGGTCTGATTGCCTCATGAGCTTCCTGTGCGCCTTTCGATTTTGTCTGGTATTGTCGTGTTTCAAGATATTTAGACCCGTATTCTTTATTAATGTATGACTTGGCCGAATTTATAACTGTTTTAGAAAGGTTTACAGAATCGGTTCTCATATAAGTGATTTTCCCGGCCTCATAAAGTCTTTGGGCAATGGTCATTGTTCTGGCAACTGAAAAACCAAGACGTCTACTGGCTTCTTGTTGCAAGGTAGATGTTGTAAAAGGTGCAGATGGATTTTTCTTCGATGGTTTTTTGGTAACGCTTTCTATTTTATATGTTGCGTTTTTACATTTTTGTAAAAATTCCAGTGCTTCTTTTTGTGTTGGAATATTTTTTGGAAGCTCGGCCACAAATTCATTGTTTTTCTGTCCATCATTTACTACAAATAATGCACGAACTTTATAAGATGATTCGGGGGTGAATTGCATTATTTCTCTTTCGCGCTCAACAAGAAGCCTCAAAGCAACAGACTGAACTCTTCCGGCTGATAACGATGGTTTTATTTTTCTCCAAAGTATTGGCGATAATTTAAACCCCACGATGCGGTCTAATATTCTCCTGGCCTGTTGTGCATCCACTAAATTTTTATCTATGGCGCGAGGTTTTTCAATTGCATCAAGGATTGCATTTTTTGTTATTTCGTGAAAAACAATCCGTTTAACTTTTTTGGGGTCTAATCCCAACTCAATACACAAATGCCAGGCTATAGCTTCTCCTTCACGGTCTTCATCAGAAGCCAACCAAACATCTTCTGAATTTTTACTTAATTCTTTTAGCTCTTTTACAACATTTTTTTTATCTTCGGGAACAATATATTTTGGCTCAAAATTGTTTTCTATATCAATGCTAAACTCTTTTTTAGAAAGGTCCCTGATATGTCCATAGCTTGATGCGACTAAATAGTTTTTCCCTAAAAACTTCTTGATCGTTTTGGCCTTTGCAGGTGACTCAACAATGACTAAATGCTCTTTCATAAAAATAAATATATAGTTTATTTGAAAAAATGAAATGCAAAGTATAAAAAAAATGAATAAAAACGAAAATAAACAAAAACGATACCACACAATTTTTTGGATTTTATTTTCCATGCCTTTTCTATTTATCATTACCCTTTTTATCTTAATATCAGCAGGTTTGATGGGGCCAATGCCTTCTTTTAAGGAATTAGAAAATCCAAGCAACAATTTAGCATCTCAAGTCTATTCGTCAGATAATGAGGTGATTGGAAAATATTTTATACAAAACAGAACTTCTATTGATTTTAAGAGTTTATCTCCTAATTTGGTTAATGCTTTGATTGCAATAGAAGATATTCGTTTTAAAAAACACAGCGGTATTGATCCTATAGGATTGGGAAGGGTATTATTTAAAACGCTATTATTAGGAAAAAGCACAGGTGGAGGAAGTACCATTACACAGCAATTGGCTAAAAATTTATTTGGTCGCGATACAACAACATATGAATCAAGATTAAAGCGAGCATACCATCTGTGCATTACAAAATTTAAGGAATGGGTTACAGCTGTGAGGCTGGAACGCAATTACACCAAAAAAGAAATTCTTGTCATGTACTTGAATACAGTGTTTTTTGGAAGTCAATCATATGGTGTCAAATCGGCAGCCAATACATTTTTTAATACTACACCCGATTCTTTAAAAATTGAAGAAGCTGCTCTCTTAGCCGGGGTTGTCAATGCTCCTTCGCGATACAATCCTATTGTACATCCGGAAGCATCAAAATTAAGAAGGAACACTGTTTTATCTCAGATGAAAAAATATCATTTTATTACTGCGGCACAATATGATTCGTTAAAGAATCTTCCCATCCAACTTGAATATAGATTAAATAACCAGAATGAAGGACTCGCACCCTATCTGCGGGAACATATCAGGCAGTTAATGGGTGCAGATAAACCTCATAAAAAAAATCACCAGGTTTACAGTGACTATAGAAGAGACTCCATTGAATGGGCAACAAACCCTTTGTATGGATGGCTATCTAAAAATACTAAACCAGACGGATCTTCATTTAATTTATATAAAGATGGTTTGAAAATATATACGACTATAAATGCAGACATGCAAAGGTATGCAAGAAAGGCTGTTGATCAACATTTAGGAAAAGACATACAGAAAAAATTTTTTAATGCCAAAAAAGGGATGACAAATGCTCCATTTTCAAAAAACATTGATGATGAGCAAGTAGAAAATATTATGAACAGGGCATTAAAAAATTCAAGAAGGTATAAATTACTCAAGCAAAAAGGGCTTTCGAAAGAAGCCATTCACAAGGTTTTTAACAAACCGGTAAAAATGACTGTATTTACATATAATGGAGAAAAAGATACAGTTATGAGTCCTATGGACTCCCTTTATTATTATAAATTTATATTAAGGGCAGGATTCATGGCCATGAATCCACACAATGGCCATATAAAAGCTTATGTAGGCGGGCCAAGCTTTAAATATTTTAAGTATGATTATCTTAATCAGGCCAAAAGACAAATTGGGTCAACAATCAAACCATTTCTTTATACACTTGCAATGCAGGAAGGTTATTCTCCATGTCATGAAGTGCCCAATGTTGCTCAAACGTTTATGTTTGGTGATACTACATGGACACCAAAAAATGCGGGGAAGACAGGTTATGAAGGTGAAATGGTAACATTAAAATGGGGGTTGGTTAATTCTGTAAACTATATTTCTGCCTGGTTGGTTAAACAGTTCAATCCGGAATCTGTCGCAAACCTCATGAAAAAAATGGGGATAACCAGTGAAATAAGAGCGGTACCATCAATGATATTAGGAACATCTGAAATTTCTCTCTACGAAATGGTGGGTTCTTATAGCACGTTTGCAAACAAAGGAGTAAATATTCGTCCTGTTTTTATTACTAAAATTGAAGATAAAAACGGCAATCTGTTAAGTGAATTCAATCCTGTCAAAAAAGAAGGCATAGGTGAACGCACTGCTTATACGATGATTAAACTATTGCAGGACGTGGTAAATGAAGGCACAGCGATAAGGTTAAGATTAACCTATGACCTGAATAACCAGATTGCTGGAAAAACAGGAACCACTCAAAATCAATCAGACGGATGGTTTATTGGGATCACGCCAAACCTTGTGGCAGGTACCTGGGTTGGTGGAGAATACCGTGCTATTCACTTTGATAATATAAGTCTCGGGCAGGGGGCCAACATGGCTTTGCCTATTTGGGCCCTGTTCATGAAAGACGTATATAACAATAAATCTCTTGGCATTTCTGAAAATGATACATTCAAAAACCCCGAAGGCTTTTCCATATCAACTGATTGTAAGAATAACAAACAATCATCTGAAGAAAACAACTATGAGATAATTGATAGCGAATTCTAATTTGTTTTTGAGGACTTGTTTCCCGGAAGTTTCGTCATCCCTCATTATTATTGCACCCAAATAAAAAAACTGAATAAAAAAACATAAAAAAAGCCATCCCTATTTGGGTATCCAATGTATCGTCATTTAGCATAGATAAGAACACAATGATAAAATATATAATAAACAAATAATTCTTATATCCTTTTCTGATTTTAAGCGGATAAAAAAGCATCACAATAAAACAAATCAATCCGATAGTTCCCATCGAAATCCATATTGTTAAGAACTGATTATGCCCGTATACAAATTTTTCTTTGTTCATTGCGGGTTTGTTTTTACTGTAATATTCAGAATACTCTTTCTTAATATCCCCCAGACCTGTTCCAATGACAGGGTGCTGTTTTAAGACTTTCAACCCTGTTGTGTAAGCCAGTAACCGATTGGTAAACGATCCTTTAGGATTACCGGTTTTCCTGAAATGATGAATCTCCCATGCCAGTTCATAGAACCTGGGGTATAATGTAAACTTCTTTGTGTACATTTCATGAGCCAACCCATTTTCAATTGCTTGTATATCTTTTGTTGTTAATTTACTCATGCCGACCGAATCTTTATGATATCCTTTGGATGTAAGATACCTGATCAGTGTATGCTTCAATGACTGGCCTTTTTTATCCAGACTGTCATAATCAAGTGCACTTCTTTCATTCCATTCTTCCCTTAACTCTTTTTCAGATACATAGCGCCAAATATAATTCCCTGATTCAACTTCTTTTGAATTAAAGTCATAACGATAGGGATTTCCCTGTTTTGTAAAGGCGGGGATTTCTTCTACAGGAGCCACATTCTTCGGATAAAAATCATTATATATATGAATGAAAAAATAAACAGGCCACACAATCATACCAATCAAGGCAATAACAAGTAATAATTTAATTGCATTCCTTTTAATGTTAAATGTAAAATAAAATCCTATTAATATTAATATTATTCCAAAGGCAATAATCCCGGTTAAGGCTTTTAGCAAAAAGATAAAAAAGCTAAACCAAAAGAAGAGCATTAGATAAATATATCGTTCACTTTTAAAAAAAACATTCTGTTTTTTTATAAAAAAATATATACATATAAAAGCCGATAAAACAAGAATTAATGAAAACCTGATATGTGAGAAAAAATATGATATCTGCCTTGTATCCTGTATATCATTTTCAATGATTTGAAAGAACAAGGCCCCGCTCACTAAGGTATGCACAAATGTACCTGCAATAAAAAACAACAATATCAGTTTTAGTTCTTTATACTGAATTTGCTTTGAAGTACCAATGATGACGGGAAGAAATAATAAAGGGAGTCTTAACCGTAAAACATTCAACGCATGTGTATGATTCTCGGAATACATTAAAGTCAGTACACATAACACATAAAACCCCGGAAATAATAAAATGCTTTTCCGGTGCTGTAATACACTCATTTTCTCTTTAAAATTTCCTTCTAATATCCAATTGATAAGCAGAATAAACATTGAAATACTCAACACATATTCAGAAAGGTTCATTGCTACAGAAAAAATAATCAGTGAACCAATATATATATATTTGTGATATAGTGGCTTAAAGAGCATTATAAATGATTAATTAATGATTTACAGCATATTGTTTACATTTATCCCAGTCTTCTGCATAGAAATCTTTTACTTTTTTCATTTCATCATTTGAAATCAATGCTTTGTCGTTGACAAATTTTGCAGGAATTAAAGATGCAGTGTAAAGTAAAACATGGTATATCAACCAATTGATCCGGTGCCTGATCCATCTTTTATATTTATTGTTGATGTGTTTTGTATATCGTATAGGCACTTTCCTGTTAAATTTCCTGAGAAATATTAATTGTTTCGAACTATATGATTTGTGTGCAGCTTTTATTGAAATTTTATTTTTGTCATACGATGCATCCATAAAACGTACAAGCTTGTCAATGAATCCATAAGGGTCTTTTTCAAGGTCATCATGAAACAGAACGAGTGGTTTTTTCCCAAATTTCTTTTCAATATAACCTAATTTAGGATAAAACATCAGTTCATCCACATTCCATTTTCCTTTATTTGCATCTACATCAATGAATTCGCTAAAGGATTTGGCTCCTCCATTTTTCACATACCGCCGGTATTGCGATGTTATCCATTGATCATGCCTTCTGAGGATAATAATAACATTTGCATGAGGGCAAAATTGAGAGAACCAATCCAATTCCTGTTCCATTTGCCTGTCAAATTCACGTGAAACAAAAAAATTGTCATGCACGGACCTTTCAATAATCCGGGGAGCTCTTCTGTATTTGGTTCGTTGAATATAATAAATTCCTTTTATTTTTGGAAATACTTTGTATTGAAGATACGTTGATGCTGTTTTTCCAAGGCCTATGTGAAAAAACACTCTTTTATTTTGATCTATATTCATATAGTTATTCCGTTCTGTTCTGTAGTTGCATACTATAAATTTTGCTTTTGCTTAGAAGAAACGAATAAAAAACAAGATTTATCGTGTTAATTTATAATTTTTTGATCCACCGAATGTAAAACCCAATATATTTTCAATGAACGACAATGTCCTGTAACACCATTTTTCATGATTAAATCTTCTAT
>CAZJWE010000078.1:0-14776 GCA_964549265.1 uncultured Bacteroidales bacterium
TTTTTATATATTTGCATAAACCAAAAAAATATATTATGTTTGTTTATACCCAAATATTGCCTATAACGACAATTGGCGTTGTAGAATTGTTTAGTGCCCATTTAAATGAACATCACAGAAATGAATAAACGAATTTCAATATTATGCTTTTTTTTAGTCTTGGTCAATTTAAGTGGATTCAGCCAATCTGGAGTTGATTCGTTGAAAATAGATATTTATTCAAGTGATTCAATTAACGGGATTTATATTCCCAAAGACTTGAATGACTGTTTTATTCAAATTGATGGATTCTGGAATGATTCTACAAAAACTAAAGTTCAGTCTTGGACAGAAAATGAATTTTGTGGTAATGCTCATTTTGGATTTGGGATGTGGATGAGAAATAACTGGGGATTGTGGAGTGGTTCAAGACTGCAAGTATATTTTAAAGATAAAGGAATTTATCACCCAGATGATATGAGCGGTATCATTTTGACATCCTATCATAGGCACTTGACAGGAAAAAAAATTGAATTAAAAAAACAAATAAAGCAATACAAAGCATATTGGAAAAACACTAACTCTGAGCAAGCTTCTTTGCAATTCGAGGCTAAAACAATTGGAAATAAAAAGTATACAAATATCGACACAGCTTTATTATATCCTGACAGTATTATTGATATTGAACTTGTGGGCTATACCAAATTACCAAGGAAACTGAAGAGATTTAATAATTTAAGTAAACTAACTATTGAAAACTACCCGATTTAGATTTTAATAAAGCTTTTAATTCTTTAGCAGGTTATCATAATCTTACAGAATTATACCTGTTTGATAATCGGAATAATGATTATCCATCAAATCTTGGCGATTTAGGAAGTTTAAAGAAATTATGGATATCAGGAGATAGTCTTACAAAACTACCTCTTGAACTTAAAAAAATAGATAGATTAAATGAATTAATGATAACAGAATGTCCTAATATCAATATAGATACATTGTTTGATTTATTAGTTGATATAAAAAGCTTACGCGAACTTGATTTATCAGAAAATGAATTGTCCGAGATTCCAAATAGTATAAGAAACCTCACGCAAATAACTGAATTATGGTTGGATAATAATCAATTAACCGAAATACCTCAAGGTGTCAAATCCTTATCAAACCTTGATTATTTAAGTTTGTTTAGCAATAATATTGAATCATTGAATTTAAAATCTGGTGATTTAATAAATCTAACAAACATTGATTTGTGCTACAATAGCTTTGGAAGTTTTCCAATGGAATTGGAATATTTGAAAAAATTGAGACGAGTGACAATGTGGTATAGTGAAATATCAATTATTCCAGAAGAAATAACCAAACTGAAAGGATTAGAGTATCTAAACCTTATAAGAAATAATCTAACAGAAGAACAAAAGGAAAAATTGAAAATTCAACTACCTAATACTGAGTTGAAACTGTAGAAAAAAACGGGCACTAACACGCTATCATACAGCAGGTTGGGGGTTGATGGTGTTTTAAGGTTCGATTC
Organism: uncultured Bacteroidales bacterium; assembly: GCA_964549265.1. Classification (GTDB taxonomy): domain Bacteria; phylum Bacteroidota; class Bacteroidia; order Bacteroidales; family JBBRXJ01; genus CAYMKE01. The sequence continues at coordinate 1,514 of CAZJWE010000078.1, forward strand.
TTTTTCTTATCTTTACTTTCGGTTGATAGGAAAGTGCCTTGAAAACCCAACCCGCTGCATATAGCCAAAACGTTTGTGTTCCATTAGAAAAAACAAGATTCTCTTTCAGTAATCAAGGATATTTTGTAAATTTGACATATGACTGCAAAAACAAATATATTGTATAAGATTAAAAGTGCTGTTGAAAATAGTGACCCTAAGGCTACTGTGATTCTTTATGGTTCATATGCTCGAGGTGACCAAAATAAAAACAGTGATATAGATTTGTTAATTCTGGTTGACCATGATGAATTGACTAGAAATAAAGCAAAAAACATAAAATATCCTCTTTATGACATTGAATTTGAAACTGGAACCATAATAAGCCCTTTAGTTCTTACTAGAAAAGACTGGGAGAACAAACACCGAATTACACCATTCTATGAAAAAGTCACAAATGAAGGTCAAGTATTATGAATCCCAAAGAACGTAATGACCTTATCGAACACAGAATTTCAAGAGCTAAAAGCTCCATAAAAGAAGTTGAATTGCTTGTTGAAAATGAACTGTTTAACGCCGCAATAAGTAGATTATATTATGCATGTTATTACGCTGTGATTGCTCTTTTAATCAGCAAGGAAATAAAAGCTCAGACTCACGCTGGTGTAAGACAAATGTTTGGATTACATTTCATTAAGACAGGTTTACTAGATAAAAGTCATGGAAACCTGTTTTCTGAAGTGTTTGACATGAGACTTACTGGGGATTATGATGATTTTATTGAGTGTAGTAAGGAAGAAGTAATTGAACTACTTTGGCCTGCAAAAATAATGATTAGTGATATTGAAATTCTGATAAAAAAGAATAAGTAACGGAACACACAAGTGGTCAGCCGTAATTGCCGTTTGAAGTGGTGTTTGGGTGGTTCAATGTTTTTTTGTAACTTTAGTTCAACATGATAATGATGAACTGAACGTAACCGCTGAAGAGGTGTCGAGAATGTGCCACATTCTGTCAAAAGCTATAGAGGTAAACATGCAGTGACAAGTATAGCGGAAACCTGTTTACTGGCTATACGACAGGCGTCATTCAGGCGGCATGAACTTTATTCAGGCTTTATTACGGAACTCGGGAACCTGAACAGTGATGTTAGGCTGCGGAAAGCTACCGCCTATGGATTACCTTCGGTGCTACTTCGTGGTCGCTGGTAGCTAAAGGGAAAAGCACAATAGGAACAACCTAAAGGCTGAACGGTGCCCCCCCACGAATACCATTGATAAGTAATTAATTATTATGAGTAATACCGATGCACTGTATCAGGGGCGGATCAGCTCGTAGTAGTGATGAAACTCCTGAACGGCGCGAGCCCTCATGAATTAGCCCTTTAAACCATCGGACAGAAATATAGATTAAAAATAACAACTGATAAAAACAGACATGGATTATTTAATAACAAAGACAAAGAGAAATAACTTGATAATTAGTTCAGTATTTATAATAATGAATTACTTTTTGATTGGTCTCTCCTTTTTATTTAATTATTTCAATTATAACTATGTTTGGTGGATTTTATGATTACTACGACTTGATGTTTATTCCGATTTCGAGACCATTCTATTTTATTATTGATTTTGCATTAAATCTTGACTTGAAAGAAGAAAAACCAGCCACCAATATACAGGAATCTAATCGCTCTGCAAGACCCAGCGAGGATTCGCTTCGCTGAGCTTGTCCAATGTTATTCTTTTTACTTGTCTATTGTCTACTTAAATCTAAATTCTAAAATAAACACCCATGAGATATTTTAAATACATCATGGGTGTTTGATTTAGTTTGATATAGAATTTGAGTTGCAGCTTAGTGTTATGCCTGCATTACTTCTTTATTGTTTATCTTAATGGTTGTACTGTCTGCTTTTTTATTATAACCGACCGTCACTGTATCACCTGCGTGTATATCAGCCCTGATGATTACTTCGGCAATCGGTTCTTCGACATACTTCTGGATGGCCCGTTTCAAAGGACGTGCTCCAAACTGGACATCATACCCTTTTCTTCCGATGAATTCTTTGGCTGATGGTGTTAGTTTGATGTTATACCCCAATCCTTCAATCCGTTTATAAAGTCCGTCCAATTCAATGTCAATAATTTGATCAAGAGCTTCTTTGTCCAGCGTGTTGAATATTAGCACGTCATCTACTCTGTTCAGGAATTCAGGCGCAAAAGTCCTTTTCAGTGCTTTTTGAATCACACCTTTTGCGTGTTCATCTGTTTTGGTAGCATCGGTAGATACATTGAATCCAATGCCCTGGCCGAAATCCTTCAATTGTTTTGTGCCAATATTGGATGTCATGATGATGATGGTATTCCTGAAATCAACCTTCCTGCCCAGGCTGTCTGTCAGTTGCCCGTCATCCATGATTTGAAGCAGGATATTGAACACATCGGGGTGTGCTTTTTCAATTTCATCGAGTAAAACAACAGAATAGGGCTTGTGCCTGACTTTTTCTGTAAGCATTCCACCTTCTTCATATCCTACATATCCGGGAGGAGCTCCTACAAGTCTTGATACAGAGAATTTCTCCATATATTCACTCATATCCACTCTCACCAGGTTGTCTTCACTTTCAAACAGGTATTGAGACAACACTTTGGCTAATTGCGTTTTTCCAACACCGGTTGGGCCTAAGAAAATGAAAGAACCTATTGGCTTGTTCGGGTCTTTAATCCCGGCACGGTTTCGTTGGACTGCCTGAACAATTTTTTTGATGGCTTCATCCTGTCCTACGATATTTTCTTTTAGTTCGTCTTTCATTTTCATTAACCGGGTTCCTTCGGCTTCTGCAATACGTTGCACCGGAACACCACTCATCATTGCCACTACTTCTGCAACATTATCTTCATATACGCTCTGCCTGTTCCGGGCAAGTTCTTTTTCCCAGTTGTCTTTTTCATTACTCAACTGGTCTAAAAGCGTACGCTCTTTATCTCTGAAATTGGCTGCTTTTTCAAAATCCTGATCTTTTACAGCCTGGATTTTGCTTTTTTTGGTGTTTTCAATGGTGTTTTCTATGTTTAGAATCCTTTCCGGCACTACTATATTGGATATATGTACTCTTGAGCCTGTTTCGTCAAGTGCATCAATGGCTTTGTCAGGTAAATGCCTGTCTGTAATGTATCTGGATGTTAAATGGACACATGAGTTAATGGCTTCCGGAGTATAAAATACATTGTGATGGTCCTCATAACGTTTTTTAATGTTATTGAGGATTTCAACGGTTTGTTCAGCAGTGGTCGGTTCTACACGTACTTTTTGGAAACGCCGTTCCAGTGCCCCGTCTTTTTCAATGTGCTGCCTGTATTCATCAAGGGTAGTCGCACCAATGCATTGTATTTCACCTCGTGCCAGTGCAGGCTTAAGCATGTTTGCTGCATCCAGAGAGCCTGTTGCACCACCGGCTCCTACAATGGTGTGAATTTCATCAATGAATAAAATCACTTCATTTGTTTTAGACAATTCATTGAGCAACGCTTTGATACGTTCTTCAAATTGTCCCCTGTATTTGGTCCCGGCAACAAGAGAAGCAAGGTCGAGGCTTACCACCCGCTTATTAAACAATATCCGTGAAACATGTCGTTTTACAATCCGCATGGCCAGTCCTTCTACAATAGCAGATTTGCCAACACCCGGATCACCAATCAGTACAGGATTGTTTTTTTTGCGTCTGGTTAAAATTTGTGCCAGGCGTTCTATTTCTTTTTCACGGCCTACAATCGGGTCAAGTTTTCCTTCGTCAGCAGCATGTGTAAGGTCAATCCCAAAATTATCCAGCACCGGGGTGTTTGAACTGGGTTTCACAGAGTCTTGCCCCATGGAACCTTTTCCACCTCCACCACCACTACCAAAATCACCCGGATGATCCTCATTCGATTCATCTTCCGGCATGTCTGCCTTAGCTTTGGTTGCGCTATTATTCAGTTCTTTCTTTAAAAGGTCGTAAAAAATATTCATACTGTTTAATAATTGTGTAACCATGTTGTTTTCATCTCTTAATATAGCAAGCAACAAATGCCCCGTGTCAACCTGCGAATTCTTTAATGATTTTGCTTCTAAATAGACTATCTTAAGAATCCTTTCGGTGTTTTTTAGCAAAGGGATGTTTTCCTGATTGCCTATATCGATCGTTGTATCTGTTTTAATCGATTCTTCAATCGATTTTTTTAGTGTTGATAAATCAACCCCCATCATTACAAGCAAATCAATAGCAACCCCTTCTCCTTCGCGAAGAAGGCCTAATAATAAATGCTCTGCACTGATGTAGGAATTCCCAAGCCTTGTAGCTTCTTCTTTACTATAAGATAATACATCTTTAATCCTCTGTGAAAATTTTGCATTCATATTCATCATTTATTTCTCCTTTTACAAAAATAAAATAATTTACCTTAACAGGCATATTAATTACAAATATTATAACTATTTCGTCAAAAAAAAATCAAAAAAAAACAATAGATTTTTTTTGAACACGAATTGTTAATAAAATCTACCCTCCTTATGTTTGATTTATTAAAATATTATATACTTTAGCCTGTTCTTTTTCAACATAGAAAAAAGCAATTAAACATAATACAAAAAATGAGCCAAAAATTTTAATTGAAATACAATTTAACAAAGTTTTACCTTAGTACGAAAGGCTGACAAAATTTTAAAATTTAAGTATAAGTCAGTTATAGTTGGCCCATTTTATAAAATTGCCAAAAACATTATTTTCAAATTTTTTAACATATTTAGTAAAAAGATTATTGCATGAAAGACGGACAAACGATAATTAGAACGAACATAGAAGAGGAAATGAAGTCGGCTTACATTGATTATTCAATGTCGGTCATTGTTTCTCGTGCACTCCCTGATGTGAGAGATGGTTTGAAACCGGTACACAGGAGAGTTTTATTTGGAATGTCGGAGATAGGGATCTATTCGAACAGGGCATATAAAAAATCAGCAAGAATAGTTGGTGAAGTATTGGGTAAATATCATCCTCATGGCGATTTATCTGTATACGATGCCATGGTTCGTATGGCACAAACCTGGTCAATGAGGTATCCATTGGTTGACGGACAAGGTAACTTTGGCTCCATAGATGGTGACAGCCCCGCAGCAATGCGTTATACCGAAGCACGATTAAAAAAAATAGCAGAAGAATCATTAAAAGACTTAGATAAAAATACCGTTGACTTCCAACTGAATTTTGATGACTCATTGAAAGAACCTGTGGTATTGCCAACCAGAATCCCTAATTTATTAATAAACGGGGCCTCCGGGATTGCTGTCGGAATGGCTACCAGCATGCCCCCTCATAACTTATCTGAAATTGTTGATGCAACCATCGCATATATTGACAATAATGATATAGAAATTGACGAACTTGCCAAATATGTAAAAGCACCTGACTTTCCTACAGGAGGAACCATTTATGGTATCAATGGGGTGCATGAAGCTTACCATACCGGAAGAGGCCGGATCGTCGTTAGGGCTAAAACAACAATTGATACCACCAATACAGGGAGAGATCAGATCATTGTTTCAGAAATACCTTACATGGTAAATAAAGCAGACCTGATCCAAAAAGTCGCTGACCTGGTAAATGAAAAAAAGATTGAAGGCATATCATATATTAATGATGAATCTGACAGAAACGGAATGCGCATCGTCATCATTATGAAAAGAGATGCCATTGCCAATGTTGTTTTAAACAAATTATTCAAATACACCCAGTTACAAAACAATTTTAATGTCAATAATGTAGCGCTTGTCAACGGAAGGCCCAGGACATTAAACCTCAAGCAGCTTATTCATTATTTTGTAAAGCACAGGCACGAAGTTATCATACGAAGAACACAATATGAACTGGACCAGGCTAAAAAACGGCAGCATATCCTGGAAGGATTATTGATTGCACTGGACAATCTTGATGCAGTTATCAAACTGATCAGGGAGTCTAAAACTCCTGAAATTGCCAAAGAAGGATTGATGTCTCATTTTGAACTTACCGAAATACAGGCAAAGGCTATACTGGATATGAGGCTTCACAGGTTAACCGGGTTGGAAAGCGAAAAAATTAAAGCTGAATATAATGAACTAGTGAAGCAGATTGAGTATTACGAACGGGTGCTGAACGAAGAGCCATTACGAATGCAAATTATAAAAGATGAATTAATAGAAGTCAAGGAAACGTATGGCGACGACAGAAGAACAGACATCGTGATGAGCGAAGAAGAGTTTAACCCGGAAGATTTTTATGCAGATGATGATATGGTCATCACCGTGTCTAAAATGGGATACATGAAAAGAACCCCGCTCACAGAGTTTAAAACACAACGAAGGGGTGGGATAGGAGTGAAAGGAAGCACTACCAGGGATCAAGATTTTCTGGAACATATTTTCAGTGCTACCATGCATAACACCTTGTTGTTCTTTACCAAAAAAGGGAGATGCTTCTGGCTTAAGGTATATGATATTCCGGAAGGAACCAAAACATCAAAAGGACGTGCAATTCAAAATATCATTAACATTGAGCCCGATGACGTCATTCAGGCTTATATGAATGTTAAAACCCTGGATGATAAAGAGTATCTGGATAATCATTTTATTGTTATCTCAACAGAAAAAGGAGTCATTAAAAAAACACCGCTTGAGGCTTTTTCACGGCCAAGACAAAGTGGCATTAATGCCATCAATGTGAAAGACGGCGACAACCTGATTGGGGCGAAATTGACCAATGGCGACAGCCATATTATGATTGGAGTGCGCTCCGGGAAAGTTGTACATTTCAGTGAATCAGATGTAAGGCCCATGGGCAGGACGGCTTCCGGTGTAAAAGCCATCACCATGTCTAAACCCGATGATATGGTAGTTGGAATGGTGTGTGTTAAAAATGAATTACAAAATATACTGGTGATCTCAGAAAAAGGATATGGTAAACGGTCAAGAGTAGCTGACTACAGAATCACAAAACGTGGCGGTAAAGGCGTGAAAACCATTAATATTACTCCTAAAACGGGAGACCTCATAGGCATCAAAGCCGTGAGTGATGACCAGGATGTGATGATCATTACCAAAGAGGGCGTGACCATCCGTATGGCTGTGGATAAAATTAAAGTTGCCGGACGCGCAACACAGGGCGTCAGGTTGATTAATTTACGTCCAGGCAGCGAAATTGCTTCAGTGACTATTGTTGACAGTACTGAAAACGGAGATGAAGAAGTTCACGAAAATGCAAATGAAGAAAATAATAATAGCGAACAGCATACAGAGAATAAAAAGGATACAAATGAAGATCAGGAGAACACTTCTGAATAAATGATTTTGTTTTACAAATGGCCACAAAACAGGCAGCATTTTTCCCATAATACCGATTTTGTAAACGGCCAGATGTGATGCGATATTGATAGATTAAGGTACATGTAAGCATTATGCTGGCGGGTTGAATGTCAACCGGCTGTTTGATTGAAGCAATTACTTCATCATATCGGCAAATTATTGTTTCTTGTATAAGATTAATATTTGGTAAACGCAATTTATGAGCCATATCATCGCATATAAAGAAAGAGGATTTTTTCTTTTCTTTTGTTTATGTATCTTTTTCATATCAAGTGCTCAAAATATCAATCCCTCAGATGAGATTGAGATGGATGTTTTATCTGCAGATGACATCCATCTCAATCCGGATACGTCCCATACAAAAGTTGTTTCTGCAAGCCGGAGTACAAAATACCTAAAAGATATTCCGGTATCCATCCATGTCATTGAACATGATGAAATTGTCAAAAATCATTATACTTCATTAACAGATGTTTTAAAAGCATTGCCCGGCATCAGGATTTCACAACCCGGTTCGGGGCAAACAGGTGGAAATTTTCAGATTCGCGGCCTCACAGGGAATTTTTATACCAAAATATTGCTGAATGGCATTCCTGTCAAACCTTCTACCGTTGCGGGGATGCCAATTGGAAATCAATTGCCCGTTAGGCAGGCAGAGCGTATTGAAGTGATATATGGCCCTGCAGCTGCCATCTATGGTGCCGATGCTGTTTCGGGTGTGATTAATATCATCACGAAAGAAGCCCACAAAGGTACTTTTGTAAGAGGTGACATCAGCATGGGGCAGTATGAGCATAATTACATGAATTTTATGATTGGTGGTAAAGCCGGGAAAAATAAAAATATCCTGCAATATAATTTTTATGGCAGTAAAACAGAATTCAATGACATGAATATCCGCGAAGGGTATAAACCTGCATACAATCCCTTGCATTACCTACAGGAGCAAGGAAAAACATTTGAATTCAATGGCAAAGAATATCAGCCTCTTGAACTTTCCGAAACGGTGTTACAGCAGCACAATATTGCTCCGGGACAATTTATGGAGATGCATTATCCTTCCGGTTATAAAGGCAGTCTGACCTCTCCTGAAATGGAAGAACTGCCTTCCTCAAGTCATATGATTGGTGTGAATATGAAATACAGGGGAATCAGGATTTCCTATCATAATATGTACCGACGCATGCATAGTTCTGTGGGGAAATCACCTTTCCTTTACAGATACGATAATCCTCAAAATTACTGGGGTGAATACATTAATCGTGTAGTGATGAGTTATGACAACGATGTAGTTGATGATTTAAGAAGCACCACCAACCTTTCAAATCTCATTTACCGGATGGATAATAACTCAAGCCTTGGTCTCACATACCTTGAACAAGATAAAACCTATCAATATTCGGCTTCAGATGATTTGCTTGCAGAACAAATTTTTACATATACACCCATACGAAACCTTGAGATCATAGCCGGAGGATCTTATCAATATTCCGGCAACTTACCCGTCACAGATTACCTTAACGCACCGTTTGACGGAAAACAATACAGCGCTTTTAGTAAAACCATTGATTATAAAACCCTTTCCGGAATCTATACACCCGATGCTTTAACATTTACAAATACGGCTGTGTTTTTACAAGGCTATTATAAAACCAAACGATTTACATTTATGGGCGGAAGTAGATACGACGATAACTCATTGTATGGAAATAAATTGAGTCCGCGATTTGCTGTTCTGTATAAATGGAACGATAAAACCACCATAAGAACCTCAGCAGGATATGCATACAAGGCACCTCCGTCTTCTCTTACTTATCAGTCTGTCTCGTTTCCTGTACATTCGAATCCCGATAGCATCAAATACCTTGTAGTCCCCAATCCATCGCTTAAGCCGGAAGAATTTAGCGCTTATGAACTGGGAATCCATCATATCTTTTTTGATAAATTTGATTTCAATCTATCATTATATTACAATGAAATAAAAAATTTAATCATCAATAATAATTTGCCTGTCCGTTCTTTCAACCTGCCAAATGCATATGTTGAGGCCGATACTTCAACATTATTATACAGGCAAAATGTTTCCGGCGCTATTTCCAGGCTATATGGAATACAGGCAGGTCTTAAAGTAGAAAACTTAATTCGTCCCATTCAAATGGACATAGAAGGAAGCGTGACTTTTACCAAGCAAAGCCAGACCATTCCGGGAGTTGAACAAATCAAAGAGATTTTTAACAGTTTTAGCCTGACTCCAAGGCATCTGGGGCAATACAAGATATCTTTTATCCCGTATAAAAATGTATATGTCCGGTTGGAGGGTATCTGGATGAGCAACTGGCTGAAAATTATCGTCCCCTTTCAACGTATTTATGATGAATTATTTAGTGACATAGACGGATTTTATAAAATGGATGCTGTCGTGAATTATTCTTTTAACAGGCATTTGATATCATTTGTTAAAATAAACAATGTATTTGATGAAAAGTATGGAGGATTGAACAGCGGTGGATTGAATAACGGATTGCCTTATAACCCTCAGTTCGGCCGGTATGTTCAATTTGGTTTAACATACACATTGAATTGATTTATGAAGAATTATACAACATATGCATTTAAGGCCGGGATTCTCGTTATCCTGGTACTATCTTCCATAGCTGTTAAAAGCCAACCTGCGGAAAGTGCAATGGATGATGCATTGTATCATCCATCATCAGACACATCCCAGGCGATCATTTATTATCAAAATGCAGTTGAGTTATTGGCAAACAAAAAATATGTACAGGCCATTCATTATGCCGAACAATCATTGAAAATAGCTGTTGAGCATGAGTTGAATTCCCTGAAAGCAGACAATCTTTACCTTACAGCACAAGCAAAAGAATATACCGGGGCTCAGGAAAGTACAATACACTATTATATCAGGGCGGCAAATGTATATGAAAAACTCAATGACTCATCTCAGTTAAAAATTATATACTCACATATTGGAGATATTTATTACAATGTAAAGGCATATGAAAAAGCAGTGGAGTATTATGAGAAAGCATATCATCTGTTACGTGAGTTATCAAAGGATACAATGAAGGCAGCTATCATGTTAGAAAACATCGGCCTTTGTTATTTACGTCAGAATGAATATGAAAAAGCAATTGATGTGTTTAAACAATTGGAAACATTTACACAGAAACAACAAACCGATTCATTAAATTATATACGCGCCCTTCGTTATTTAAGTGAATTGTATGATGAAACAGGAGAATATGAAAACGCATTGGACTACAATAAAAAAATCTATTCAATATATCAACGGCAAACCGATTCATTATACATTGCCAAAACATTGAATAATATTGCATACAATCATGTCCGCTTAAATCAACCCGGCAAAGCTGTTTCTGCATTTAAAAGTGCTTTGAATATAGGCAGGGAAAGTGGTTTTACATCCGAAGAAGAAGCCAGGATAATGATTAATATTGGCATTGGTTATCAAAATATGAATGAGACTGAGCAGGCAGTAAGATATTTACAAAAAGCAGCAGAGGCTTTAAAATCTGTTGAAAACTATACAGAACAGGCTAAGGTCGAGAATATCATTGCATTGTTATATTTTGGGATTGAAGATTATTATAATGCCGAATTTTTCAGCAATCAATCCATTGTAACAGCTAAGAAATCAAAAGATAAAACCATTTTACAACAATGCTACAAGACATATTCACGAATACTAAAAGCCGGGAATGATTACATTACTGCATTGAAATACTATGAAAAGCACCTCGACCTGAAAGATTCACTATCGTTTGAAGAACGAATGAAAAACCGTGAATTGACACAAAAACGATATGAATTGGAAAAGACTGAAAAACAGTTAAAACTGTCCATTGCAAATGAAGAAATGAAAGACTTATTATTGAAAAAACGAGCCCAGGAGATCGAATTGCTTGAACGCAAAAGGAAGATGGAGCAATTGGAAAGAGAACGGTTAGAAAAAGAGATTGCCCTGACCCGGAAAAAGCATGAATCGGAACTCAGGCAAAAGCGAATCAGGGCATTGGAAAATGAAAAACAAATACAGGAGCTAAAACTAAAAAAAGAAGAAGCAGAAAAGAAAAAACAAGAACAGAAAATTACATTACTTGAAATCCAGAAAGAAAAACAACAACTTGAAATTGAGAGGCAAAATGAAGCGCGAAAGCGTATACTCTGGATGACCGGCTCCCTTGCGCTGATTGTTTTATTGATACTGGTGAGTCTGTTTACTGTTAGAAAGAAAAACCTGAAATTAAAGAAGCAGAAATATGAGATTGGAGAGAAAAACAAAGACCTTGAACATAAAAATGAAGAGATATTAACCCAAAAAGAACTTATAGAAGAAAAAAATACGGCTATTACAGACAGCATTCATTATGCCAGCAGAATACAAACGGCAGTTTTGCCACCATCCGATTTTATTGGCGATTATTTTCCTGGCCATTTCATTTTATTTAAGCCCAAAGACATCGTGAGTGGTGATTTCTATTGGGGGGCAAAAAAAGACGGAATACAGGTAATTGCAGCAGCAGATTGTACGGGCCACGGAGTGCCGGGTGCATTTATGAGCATGCTTGGCACAGCGTTTTTGAATGAAATCATGAATGCCTCGAAAGCACTTAAAGCCGGTGATATGCTCAATGAACTCAGGAAAAACATTATTCAATCCCTCCGCCAAAGTGGGGAAGAGGGGGAGGCCAAAGACGGGATGGATATAGCATTGTGTATTGTAGATCAAAACAACAAGACGATTCAATTTGCAGGAGCCAACAACCCCTTGTATGTAATCCATAATGAAGAAATATCCATTTACAAAGGCGACCGCATGCCCATTGGGATTCATCAAAATAGTCACCTGCCTTTTACAAATTACGAGATATCTGCTCATTCCGATGATGTGTTTTATATCTTTTCAGATGGCTTTGCCGACCAGTTTGGGGGAGAAAAAGGGAAAAAACTCAAATACAAACCTTTTCAGCAATACGTGTTAAGTATTCATAAAGAAGACATGTCGGTGCAGAAAGCAAAACTCGAAACGTTTTTTGAACAGTGGAAAGGAGATTATGAACAGGTTGACGATGTGTTGGTGATTGGAGTGAGAATGTAATTTAAAATAGTTTAGATCATATAATTTTTACTAAAAAAATATTTAACATTCATCATTTTCCTCTTTTGTGTTATTCTTTAAATCTTCTCTTAAGTTCGATAGATTTAAGGTTGGAAGAATAATTGGTTGTGCTCCAGAAAGAGTGGTCAAATTTGAAATATATGCTCTTATGTAAGGAAATAAGAGGGCAGGGGCGTTTGTATAAAAATAGTTGTTTAATTGATTTTCTTCAATTTTACGGTCAAATAAAAAGTTAGCTATTGCATTTATTTCAACATTAATAATTTTGTTTTCATCTTCGATATTAACCATAAGCTGTAACTGAAAAAAAGATTTATTTTTATTAATTAAACCTTTAGGATTAAATGATATATTAATGTTTTCTGATACATCTCCCTTTTTAAGTTCAAGTAAAGAATGATTTATAAAATAATTTTTAAACTGAAATTTAGCTCCTGATTCTTTTTCCATAATTAAGCTGCTAATGAGTAATTGTTTGATTCACCACTACATTCAAAATTCTTTTTTTTATAATTTAATAATTTATTTTCAATGAATTTATATCTTATTTTAGATTTATAATTGGTACTACTGAAAATGTGATCCGGATTATGTAATTCTGTTAAAGAGTCAGTACTAATAAATAGTATTTCTTCGCCACTGAATAATTTTTCAAATTCTTCTTCTAATTCTGTTTCAAGTTTCAAATACCTTTCATTGTTTTCAAAAATATCTTTAGGTTCTATTTTTATTAAATGTTGATTTTTGTC
>CAZJWE010000079.1:0-14695 GCA_964549265.1 uncultured Bacteroidales bacterium
AGCAATTTTGGGGCAAGCGTAACGAAGTTAGCGGACATGATGGAACAAACACTAAATAGGCAGCAGAACCAACAAATCAACCCTTATACATATCTGCAATTTTCTTAAAATCTTCAATCATTGTCTCTTTTCGTTTCGGGTTTCTCAAAATGGCCGCAGGATGATACACGGGCATCACCATCCGTTCATTCCATTGTATCCAGGTACCTCTGACATTTGATATTTTAAGTTGTTTATCTATTAATCCATTCAGCGCAGTTGCTCCAAGCAAAACAAGAATTTTCGGGTCAATGATCTCAATTTGCCGGTTAAGCCATGGGATGCATGTTTCTCTTTCAATATTTGCCGGCAAACGATTTTCCGGTGGGCGGCATTTAACAATATTGCTTATAAACACATTGTCTTCTCTACTGAAACCATTGAGTTCTAATATCTCGTCCAGCAATTTCCCGGACCTGCCAACAAATGGCCTTGCTTTTATATCTTCCTGCCTGCCGGGAGCTTCCCCTATTAATAATATATCAGATGTCGGATTCCCTTCTCCAAACACCACATTATTCCGTGTCTTGCTTAAGTTACATTGGGAACATGTAATGCACTGCTGTTTTATTTGCTGTAATGCTTTCACTCGTTTATTGTTTAATATTTTATTTTTTTCTAAAAGGATATGTAATTAATAAGATAAAGGTTTTAAACCCAATCTTACCTATTCTATGCATATAAAAAAAAGGGATTAATAATGTAATTGATGGATATTTCCTTTTGATAAAGCCAATTGATGGCAATAACATTGAAACATAATATTTTATCCTGTCAGGAATACTCAATTGTTTGATGGAGGATATATGGTGAGAGGAGTCTAACCTTTTTTTTCCAATAAGATGTAAATTAAAAACAGTCAGTATGCTGTGGGGTATTTCAATATTTTCATCAAGCAATTCGGCAGGAATTGAAGCATGAAAATAGTTATGTGCAAGATGCATTATGCATTTTATTTCATTGGCTGCACTGGTAGATTCAGATATCTCCAAAAATTTCAAATAATTGATTGTCTTAAAATAAACATGAATGTATTCAATAATATCCACGAACCATATAATTTTTACTTTTCCTTTTTTCAGATGATTGTATAAATGCACACAAAGGCTATATAACAACCATTCTTTGTCGAGTACATGAACTGATAAATTATATAATTGAAGCGGTTGCACAACTTGCCAAAGCGTGTCGGCATTGACATGTTCAGGAGAATAATCATCAACAATATTGGTATGGAATTCAATCAACACACCATTGTAAATAAAACCGGGAATATGACGATGTCTGTCTCTTATAAATCTAATACTTCCTTCTTTCAATGATTTCGCATTCCATTGGCTCATGATCTTGTCAATTTTAGGAACATCGTTGTGATGGATTAACATGTCAATATCAACCATTGGCCGTAATCCAATATCGTTGTACAATAAAACAGCCAACACTGTTCCCTTCAGCGCTACATGTTCAATGTTGTAGTGGTTTAATGTTTTGTGCAATTGTTTAAATATATTAAGAATCTTCAGGTTACGAAATGTCAATTGCTCACGAAGATTTTTAATTTTTTTAAATTGTTCAGAAGGAAGGTGAAGAATAAGCTCATGAAAAACCAAATGATGATAAAACAGAGGGATAAGACTGTTTTCTTTATAGTAATGAATTAACGTATTCCAATCTTCTATTTCGCCAATATACTTTATTAACTTTTCTTTATCTTCTTTTATTGGTTTGGTTTTGGCGATTAATAATGTCAGGTTCCTCATCTATATGGTTTGATTTTTTTGAGTAATACACATTCACCGGTATTACTTTGTATCTTTTTTAATGCATGCTTTGCATACAAATGCATTTATATTATTTTTACTTTTTTTTATTGATAAAATTAGTAATAAATTTTCACTTTAAACATGCTTCATAAAACAAAGGCATTTAAGTTTCTTTTTTGGATATGGCTCTTATTCATTTTTATCATTTCATTATACCCCAGATTTCAACAACCAATTGCTCTGAACAGCAAAAATTTTCCTTTCAGGATAGATTATATAGAGCATTTCCTTTCATTTTTTGTTTTAAGTGTGCTTTTTTATTTATGGAAGCGTAATGTTTCAGGGAATAAACTCAAAAAAACATTGTTGGTTTTCATTGTATCCATCTTTGCGATTTCCTTTATTAATGAAGGCATACAATTTTTTATCCCCGGAAGAACGTTTAATTTTTGGGATATCTTTTATAATATTACAGGGATGTTTGCAGGTATGCTGTTATGGTTAAAAAAAAGAAATTACGTGTAGGTTAAACTTTGGAAACGTGTTAGCCGCATTTAGAAAACCCACAACTTTTACAAAACAGGCATCCTTCCTGGTACACCAGGTTTTCAGAGCCGCATTCATTGCATTTACTTCCTGTTTTCGCTTTTGTTCCGTCCGGGATATATTTCTTTAATGCCCGTGAAACACCATTTATCCAATTGTTTATTACCTCGTTATCCAGATGAAGAGAAGTTACAATATTCACAACATCGGGTAATGGCATACCGTAACGCAATACAAAAGATATCATTTTGGCATAGTTCCAATATTCTTTATTAAAGACATGCGAAAGGCCTCCGAGGGTATTTTTGTATCCATATTTGTCAGTATATTGAAAATCATATCTTGCATTTTCGTTTTCTTTCACTTTAAATATCTTACCTTTTTTTATTGATTTAGGAATAGGAAACATTTCTTCATCAGCAATTCCGGTAAATATTTCATAAGGATGGCCTTCTTTAAGTCCTACAAATGCGATCCATTCTTCCTGATTGTTTTTAAACCTGATGATTTCTGCATCAAGCACTGTAGGGCGTTTTTTGGGTTTCAGAATTTGTTCTTCATGGCCTTTTGCTTTTTCTTTTCCAGAAACCAATACACCTGATCTTGAGCCTTCGCGGTAAACCGTTACCCCTTTGCAACCGCTTTCCCATGCTGTAACATACAATTTCCCTACAAGTTCATCTGATACATCTTTTGGCAGGTTTATGGTTACACTGATTGAATGATCTACCCATTGTTGGATCCGTCCCTGCATTTTTACTTTATTTCCCCAGTCAACTGTTTGGGATGTAGCCTGATAGTAGGGAGATTGTTTAACTAATTCATCAATGGCTGTATCTTCATATTTTTTAACTTCTTCAATATTATACCCATTAATTTGTAGCCAGTCAACAAATTTATGATGAAATACATTATATTCTTCCCATGTATCCCCAATTTCATCGGTGAATACAGCATTTACATTAGGGTCATTGGGATTTACCTTTCTTCTTCTTTTATACACAGGAGAAAAAATGGGTTCTATTCCAGATGTGGTTTGGGTCATCAGGCTGGTTGTGCCGGTGGGTGCAATAGTGAGTAAAGCGATATTTCTTCTTCCATGTTTCACCATATCATTATAAAGAGCCCCATCGCGTTCTTTTAACCTGTTAATAAACGGATTGTCTTTTTCGAGTTGAGGATCATATATTTCAAAGCTGCCTCTTTCTTTAGCAAGGTCAACTGAAGAACGGTATGCTTGCAGGGCGAGTGATGACTGTACTTCTTCGGAGAAATCAATGGCATTTTCGTCTCCATACCGAAGATTCAACGCTGCCAGCATATCTCCTTCGCCTGTGATACCAATTCCTGTTCTACGCCCTTCTAAGGCTTTGATTTTAATTTTTTCCCATAATTTACGCTCCACCCTTTTGATCTCTTCATCTTCAGGATCACTGGCTATTTTGTCAAGGATATTATCTATCTTTTCCAGTTCAAGGTCAATGATATCATCCATAATACGCTGTGCATATCTGACATGTTTTTTAAAAAGGTCAAAATCAAATTTGGCTTCGGCTCTAAACGGTTTCTCAACATAACTGTACAGATTGATGGCTAATAATCTGCAGCTATCGTACGGACACAAAGGAATTTCTCCACAAGGATTGGTAGCTGTGGTTTCAAACCCATATTTTTTATAACAATCGGGGATGGATTCACTGGTTACTGTATCCCAGAATAAAATACCGGGTTCTGCTGATTTCCATGCATTTTTATATATTTTTTCCCATAATTTTCTTGCATTGACTTCCTTCGTATACATAGGTTTTTTAGCATCAATAGGGTATTGTTGCAGGTATGTCTTATTATTGACGACAGCATCCATGAATTCATTGTCAATTTTTACAGATACATTGGCTCCTGTAACTTTTCCCTCGCTTAGTTTAGCATCTATAAACCCTTCTGCATCAGGATGCTTTACGGATATCGTAAGAATGAGTGCGCCTCTTCTCCCATCCTGAGCGACTTCTCTGGTGGAATTGGAGTATCTTTCCATAAATGGTACAACACCGGTAGAGGTTAATGCACTATTCAAAACCGGCATTCCCTTAGGACGGATGTGCGATAAATCATGTCCTACACCTCCCCTGCGTTTCATTAATTGTACCTGCTCCTGGTCAATCTTCATAATTCCTCCGTAGGAGTCGGCTTTGCCTTCATTACCTATAACAAAACAATTTGACAATGATGCAATTTGTTTTCTGTTGCCAATACCACTCATAGGGCCTCCTTGTGGCACAATGTATTTAAAGCCTTTTAATAATTGAAATACTTCTTCTTCTTTGATGGGATTGGGATAATTTTTTTCAATCCTGGCAATTTCTTTTGCCAGGCGCCTGTGCATATCATCAGGAGTAGCTTCATATAGTTTGCCATCCGAATCTTTTAAGGCATACTTATTAATAAATACTCTGGCAGCTAATTCGTCACCATTAAAATATTGGAGCGAACACTCGAATGCTTCGTCGTATGTATAAAGATTTACACTACTTTGATCTGTGACCAATTCATTTTTTTGGTGTTCTTTCACATGCTTTTTATTTTGGGCAACCACATCCTTTGTATCCATATTATTTTTGGCTT
Organism: uncultured Bacteroidales bacterium; assembly: GCA_964549265.1. Classification (GTDB taxonomy): domain Bacteria; phylum Bacteroidota; class Bacteroidia; order Bacteroidales; family JBBRXJ01; genus CAYMKE01. Next base: position 4,971 of record CAZJWE010000079.1, read on the forward strand.
TTAATAATTTTTAAATTAAAAATTGAATGCAAGTTATGAATACTTGATTTATCAAACCATATCAATACATCTTGACTTATTAACATTTTTTAATAGTTATTAACGGCTTTTGTAAGTCATTCAAAATCAGTCTCTTTGATCTTGAATGCTCTGTTTCACATACTTGCAAAATCGTTGCACACAATGTTCAATGTTTCCATTATTATCTATTTTGTGTATCTCTAATGGTGCAGAAAAAACTCCGTAGCTTTCAATTAATTTACTCACTTATTTTGTATACCGACAAAACTAATTGATGTGATTTCTGCCATGAGTTCAGTATAAAAAGTATAAAGTTTTAAAGTTTAAAGTATTATTCTAAAACAACCACTATTTCCACAAAAATTGCAGTAGTACCAAAATTTAGAAAGGCGAATCACACACACATCGAGCTTCTTAAACACGGCAAGGGCCGATTCATTCAGACTCCTGCTTTTTCAATGTTGTCTTGTGGAATGAGTGATTCCCCTTTAAATTTTAAAAACAATTGTGCTATTGCAATAACATCATTATCACAATATTTAGCAATACGTTCAAGATTATTTTCCTGCCAATATACTTGTCCTACCATACTCCCGTCTATATCTTCTTTAGGAGAAGGTATACCAAAGATAGCCGTTAAAAGGTTTAAAGAAGTGTAACTTTTTTTGTCGCCAAACTTCCATAATTCCATTGTATCAATAAATTCCACTTCCCATGGTTTTTTTCCATGTATTTGAAGTATATCGGGCAGACTGATCTCATTGACAAGCATGCGTCTGGCAATATATGGAAAATCAAATTCTTTCCCGTTGTGTGCACATAATTTAATATTGGGTTTTGCTGTAAGTTTTATAAGCATATCAGCAAATGATTGTAATAATATTTTTTCATCATCATTATAAAAAGATTTTACTCTGAAGTGCTTTTCTCCCTCTTTATAATATATATAGCCGGCAGAAATGCATACTATCTTACCAAATTCAGCATAAATACCGGCTCGTTTATATACCTCACTGACTGTTTCCTCGTCTGTTTTGATATGCCGGGCTTTTTTCTGCCATAGTTCTTTCAAATGATCTTGCAACGATTCATAATCTTTTTCCTGGGATACGGTTTCTATATCAAGAAAAAGGATGTCTTCATTTTTAATATGTTTTATCATTTATCCATAAATTTTTCATATTTTTGAATATCTATAATGATGATAAATTTAACAAAAAAATAAACAGATGAACCGAGCCATGACATTTTTTTTGACACACACGAGCATGATTATTGAAAAGCTATTTGTTTACTCAAAGTCAATAGATTAAACACATGGCGAGCTCCATATGACCATTGAAAAATAAAATATAAACATATGAAAAATTTATATCCCTTAAAATTCAAACCCATATTAAAAGACAAACTCTGGGGAGGAGATAAACTTAGAACCATTTTAAACAAAAAAGAAGCCGGTGATCGTTGTGGTGAAAGCTGGGAAATATCTGGAATAAAAAACAATGAATCGGTAGTAATAAATGGTTTTTTAAAAGATAATAACCTCAGGGAACTCACAGAAATATACATGGGAGAATTGGTTGGGGAAAAAGTTTTTGAGCATTTTGAATTTGACTTTCCTTTGCTTATCAAATTCATTGATGCTGAACAACCATTATCTATCCAGGTTCATCCGGATGATGAGCTGGCGCAACAAAGATATCAGCAAACCGGAAAAACAGAAGCCTGGTATATCATTGATTCCGAACCGGGGGCCACTTTGATTTCGGGGTTTAAAACAGGCATTGATAAAGAAAGCTATCTCAACTCTGTAAAACACAATGCACTTGCAGATATTGTGAATACTATTGACGTAAAAAAAGATGATGTTTTTTTCTTACCGGCTGGAAGAGTCCATTCAATTGGCGGGGGTATTCTTTTAGCTGAAATACAACAATCTTCTGATATCACTTACAGGATTTATGACTGGGACAGGAAAGAGGCTGATGGCAACACCAGAGAACTGCATACTCAGGAAGCATTGGATGCGATTCATTTTAATGATTCACATGACATTAAAACATCTTATGACCTCCAAATGAATCAAACTTCCAATATCATCAATTGCGATTATTTTATAACAAATATATTGTGTTTCGACACGCCGGTTAAAAAAGATTACCTGCCCATTGACTCATTTATAATTTATATTTGCCTGGAAGGTAGTTGTAAAATCTTTTATGATAATGATTCATCTGATAAGGCAGACCTCAATAAAGGTGAGTCTGCTTTAATCCCTGCGGTTTGCAATGACATTATATTAAACCCAAATAAAAAGACTAAAATACTGGAAGTGTTTGCAAAGGCACCTAATGAACATTAATAATTTTTTTAACAATGTGTTCTCCATTTCCTGTTTCAATTCGTACTATAATAAACCTGGAATGCATGTTCTGAACATTTAACGATACAGGGTTTTCAAAAGGACTGTTCATCATTATCAATGGTTTGCCCATTGCATTGAATAATGTTATTTTCTGAATGGTTACATTATCAGGATATTTGATCCAAAGATCTCCATTGAAAACAGGATTCGGAAATACATCAACTTCATATTCTGCTTTAACATCATCAATTGATAGTTTATAGTTTCCATATATAAATTTCTTCTTTTTCTCGAGTAACCCTTTCCCGGAGGTATCATTATAATATATTATATTATCCAGTTCATCATTCTTATAATTATAAACAAATTTCTCATCTTCATGCCATCTGCTACTGTCTATTGCCTCATCATATTGCCATTGATAATTGAATATGTTTTCCATCTGTCCATCTCCACGGTAAATATAATCGGCTTTCCAATGGTTTTGCCAATCATTTACCCCTGTCTGCCAAAAGTATGATATCCACCCTTTTAATGTGTCGTTTGAATATTCATAGTCAAATTTTCGTTTTCGTTGCCAGTTAGAATTTTCGTCATTCCAAACATTCAACACCCACTGTTTTCGTTGGCTGCCCTCATTGACAAAATCACTTTTCCAATGATTCACCCAGTTACCGGATGTATCATTCCATTGCATTTGAATTCGCTGTGTCATGATATTATTATCATACGAAAAAATAAATGACCTTTCAGGGGTCCATCCCTGATCCTGATCATAAATATAATGGCTCCATCTCTCTACTTCACCTTGTTCATAATAAAATGAATCCAAATGATATGGCCTCCATTGACTAAAAAAAACATCCCATTTATCATAATATATTATTTCATTCACCAGGCCTTCCGGATTATATGAATATTCTCTTTTATGCATATTAACCCAACTGCTGTCTAAAATATCATATTGATATACAGTCTCCTTTGTTTTTAAATTCTCTGTATACAAATATTCTGTTTTCTGATAATTCACTCGAGCAAGCATGTCTTCATCCCAATATTTAAGCAATTTGTTATGAAGCTGTTGTTGTGAATTATAAGTATAATACATTGTTTTATCTTCAACCCAGTCTCCGGAAAAGGTATCATAATAAAATGAAGCATGTTCAGATAAATGACTGCCAACATATTTATTAATGGTGTATTGCTCTCTGTCCCATTGAATTGTTGCCGGATTCCACCGGAGTACAAAAATGGTGTCATGGCTTATTTGCCCTGTAGCACACTGGAAATATGACAATAAAAAAAAGACAATATATATCCCGGTGGCCTTCATAGAATGATTTTCAATGATTTAATATAAGACGTTAAACTTAAATTTATATTTTGGATGATAGAGATTAAATTATAACAAAGATAAATTTTATTTTTTAAATTAGTAAATAAATTAAAAAAATCATATTTTTACCCTGAACCTTTTTATATGTTTTTATAAAAACAAAACCAATGAAAAAAACATTTTTATACTTGCTGCTGTTTGCCTTTATTTATCAAGGAATTTCAACTTTTGTACTGGCTAATGAAACGGCACATAAGCAACAAGGAGTAGAACATGTAATAGATGATTCGGGCCATGAACAAGAACATGAAAGCCACGGCCCCGGAATGGAGCCTTTGTTATTCATTATTATTGCATTAATAATAGGTGCAGGCACACGCTATTTGCTCAGAAAAAGTTTTCTCCCTTATACCGTATCGTTGTTGATCATTGGTATTATACTTGGAATATTAGTAAGGATGGGGATTTTTGGGCATTCATTGGCTTCTATGAGTGAAGCCGTTAAATGGGCAGGAAACATTGACCCGCACTTGATCTTGTATGTTTTTCTTCCTACATTGATCTTTGAAGCTGCTTTTGCTATGGACGTACATACATTTAAAAAATCGTTTGCCAATGCTTCCATCATGGCCATCCCCGGAATCATCATAGCATTGATTTTAACCGCCGCTTTAATGATGCTGTTGAACGAATGGAACATAGGCCTTTCGGGTTGGGGATGGGCCCTTGCATTATTATTTGGTACGGTAATCAGTGCCACAGACCCTGTAGCTGTGGTAGCCTTATTAAAAGACCTGGGTGCCAGCAAGAAACTGGGCACCCTCATCGAAGGCGAGTCTTTATTAAATGATGGTACTGCAATTGTGATTTTTATGGTTTTGCTCACAGGCATCACCGGACAGGTAGCCGGCAATTCTCCGATAGTAGAATTTTTTAAAGTAGCATTTGGCGGTGCATTATTAGGTATTGCCATTGGATATATCACCATGAGCTGGGTCGGAAAAGTGTTCAATGACGCATTGGTAGAAATCAGTGTTATGATTGCAGCCGCATACCTCACCTTTTTTATAGCAGAACATTTTCTTCATGTATCAGGCGTTTTGGGAGTGGTGGCATTTGGCTTGATCATGGCAGGAAACGGGCGCACAAAAATAAGCCCCGGAGTTGAGCACTTCCTTCATGAATTCTGGGAATTGGCTGCTTTTATTGCCAATACACTTATTTTTTTAATTGTAGGGCTTGTTATTGCACAACAAACCGTATTCCGTAAATCTGATTTCTTGGTGCTAATATTATTGTATATTGGTATTCATATCATAAGAGCTTTGGTTATTACTATCTTTTTCCCGGCAATGAAAAAAATAGGATACGGCATCAAGAAAAAAGAGACATATGTTTTGTGGTGGGGGGCATTGCGCGGTGCAATCGGACTGGCATTGGCACTGGTGGTAGCCGGTGTTGATAATCAATACATCCCCGAAACAATCCGGAATCAATTTTTATTCCTTACAGCAGGAGTGGTTACCATGACATTGGTGATCAATGCAACCACTATTGGCTGGTTAGTAGATAAACTCGGTATTACAAAATTGTCACCTGCTAAAGCCGCTATGATCATACAAGCAAGACAATACCTGCGGCAAGCAGTAGAAAACCGGACTGAAAAAATGAAAAATGACCGGTATATAAATCGTGCTAACTGGAAAATTGTTGAACAATATTACCCTGATATACCGGAAACCATTGACAGCGAACAAACAGAAACCAATACCATTTCAGAAATCCGAAGACGTATCCTGGAAAAAGAAAAAAGCAGTTACTGGCATCAATTTAAAGACGGAATGATAGGAGAAGGAGCTGTAAGAACCCTTACCGATGCAATAAATGAAATATTGGACTCAGGAGGAGAAAAACCCCTTTCTGACAGAGAGGACCTGGAACAACTCTGGCAAACCCCTTCGCTGTTACATAAGCTTGAAAAAATCCCATTTCTGAAAAAAATAGCAGAAAAAATATTTTTTAATAAATTACTAACGAGTTATGATGCTGCCAGAGGTTTTTTAGATGCCCAAAAAGAAGCATTGAACATGGTAGGGAGCATGTACAGAAGCATAGAAGAGCAAAACGAAGAAGCATACAAAAACCTGGCAAAAATTGAAGAAGAGATCAATGAAAATCAAATTCATAGTCAAACATTTATCAGAAACCTGCGAAAAAATTATCCCGAAATATATACTGCCATTGCTACCCGTCAGGCAACCCGTACAATGCTCAATTATGAAATAAAAACCGTTGACAGGCTTAAGAAAAACGGTCAAATCAGCAAAGATGAATCGGAGAAAATGGTGGCCGGAATTGAAGAACGTATGAAAAAACTGATCCATAAACCACCACAAGCATCATACCCTGAAGCAGATGATGTAATCAACAAAGTTTCGTGGCTGAAAGACTTAAATTCTTCAGATTTAAACCAGGTGACAAGTCAATTTCAACATCAGATGTTTTCAGTGGGTGAACAGATCATGAAAGAAGGCACCATTGGAGACAGTGTTCATATCATCTTACGGGGCACTGTTAAAATAACTCATGAAAAACAACTGCTGGAAGTATTAGGGCCCGGAAGTACACTGGGTGAAATGTCGGTAATGACAGGGATGAACCGTAAAGCAACAGTCATCGCTGAATCTCCTGTGACAACCTTAAAAATAAAGGTCATAAAATTCCAACGGCTCATGCACGATTTCCCATCAATTGAACAAAAATTATGGAAAATCGTTGGAATGCGTTTTGCCAAACAATTAATCGCCAACTCTGACCTTTCAAAAATGCTTGAGAAAAAGAATTTTCAATTGTCAATGGAAAAAGGAGAGATTGCCTTTCCAAAGAAAACAGAATCCATAAAGACAGAACAAGAATGGATTGTATTAATACATGGAACAGCATCGCCTGATCATGACAAGAAAAAATATTCTGCTCCTCATTTGTTTACAAATATTTCAGAATTAACAGCTATAGAAGATGATACGGTAGTGTTTATGTTTTCATTATAAAGAATGATTTAAAACCGTTTCAAATCATCTTTATAAAATCTCCATTCGGGAGTATTTAACACTTCCCCAAAATCAAGAGGATACCAGGGAGATAAATGTGTGTTGGCCGGATTTTTTAAGATTTGTATTTCTTGTGCAGGCATGTAGCTTTGTGCCAATAAAAACACTTTTTTATCGGTCTTTTGATCTACTGCCATATCTACTACTATCACCGCATGGCCGGGAGAACCGCCCTGGATAAACACGTCACCGATATGCATATTCTCAATGCTTACTGGTTTTAACTCTTTAGACAAAGAGAGGGTGCCTGCATACATAAAAACGGTTTCCATGTATTTCCAAAAAACAGTATATGTATTCGATGGTTTGGCCTTTTGTTTCCAATACACCTTATTTCCATTTACAACAATACGCTTCCCTTTCATCCATTCGGAATAATCGCAACGGAATCCATTGGTAAAATTAAAATGAATTTGACTGTACTGCTTTTGTTTGTAAAGATGACCGGCACGAAGGCGCATGACAGCATCTGCGCATTGATGCAGGTTTTTATTGCCAATATCAAGGTCAACTACAGCATCATATACTCCACGACTTGGCTTATGTTGTCCATTGTAATATTTCACAGGGGATTGATGCGGTTTTAAAGGCAAACTTCTCAAATGCGCTGCAAAAGAATTTGAATCGGCCTCTATTCTTGTGTAGCCTTTAGGGGGCACAAAACGTTGCTCAAGCGTTTTACCCTTTACATTAATAGTTTGGTGTAGTAAAGCAGATTTTTGAATTGTGGATAGTGCGGTATCCGCTTGTACACCAACTGAACGATCGCTTACTTCCTGGCCGCAGGATTGTAAGACAGAAAGGCATGCAATAAGGAAGGTTATAATTTCATTTTTAGCCATTGCATTAATGTTTCAGTTTTCACAAGGTATCCCTCAATAAATCGTTATTTATACAAATATAATCATTTTTCTTTTTGTTTAACTATCAAGGCTCTATTCTAAATAGTGTTTGTCTATAATGTCCGCTCACTTCGTTACGGGAAAAAAGTATTTTGAGTATTTTATTTTTCTTAGCAACAGAAATAAATCTAACTTTGGAAAAGTAGTTACATAAGAATCAGACACTAAATAATGTTTGATTTTAAAAAAACTATTTTTGATATTGAATATGACGATTAAGTTCACCCCCCCAAGCTCAAAATCCAAAAAAAATTTCAAAAAAATCAAATTTCAAAACGTGGCAATAGAAGGAATAAAACATATACTCCTGAAGAAATTATCCGGTGATTAAACGTTTGTATACGTTTAATTTACGTTTGTAAACGGATATGAAATGACCGCTCTTGATCTACAAGTAGTTTATTTGCAATAAGTTGCGATTAAACCCCACAAAACTTCTAAACGCATGTGTGTTGTAATGAAATAAATTTTTTATATTTGAAGAGATTAATTTTAAAAATTAAACAGATAACGAACTATAGAAGAATTTTCTATATGATCGTTTACCCCGTTGAATAGTATTCTACGGGGTTATATCAATGAGTTATGAACGTGAACTAATGTTTATATATTTGCATAAACTAAAAAAATATATTATGTTTGTTTATGCCCAAATATTGCCTATAACGACAATTGGCGTTGTAGACTTGTTATGGGTTATAATGCGTGATCCCCAAAGCAAATAGTGAAATAAAAAAGATAATTTATGAAAAAACTAAAATTATTTACATTGATAATTGGAATTAACACAATTGTTTATGGTCAATGGGAAAAAACCAATTACAATTATACAGATGAAATTATTTCTATAAGTGTTGACCGAGATAATATATTTGTGGGAAGCAGAGATGGAATTCTATTCTCAGATGACAAGGGTGCCACATGGGTACCAAAGAATAATGGTTTATCGGAGGATAATTATATTGGACCATTCGCATTTACAGATAGTATAATATTTGCAGCATGCAATAATTGTAATAATGGTGAGATTTATAAATCCATTAATTATGGAGAAAGTTGGGTAAAATCTGGAATCCAAATACAGGAAACTATGGTAAGAACTTTAGATATAGTAAATGGTGAATTGATTGCCGGTACATATGGGGGTGTTTATAAGTCAGAAGATTTAGGCGATACTTGGAATAAATATAACTCTGGATTATTAGATTCCATTGTGTTTGCACTTAAAATGAGTGATACAAATATTTATATAGGTGTTAATAATGGAATTTATTTATCAACAGATAATTGCGAAAAATGGAATAATGTATACAAAAGTTTGTCAGGTGGTTATGTAAATTCAATTGCAGTACTAGGGGATACAATTTACGCTACAACAGAGGGAACTTTGTTAAAATCACATGACTTAGGAAAAAGCTGGATTGACATAACTGGAAATTTACCTTATAATATGAATGAGGTAGCAATTTATGAGAATAATGTTTTCGTAATTACAAGCATAGGTATATATCTATTAAATAAAACAATTTATTCTTGGGAGTTGATTAATTCGGGGTTAGTTGATTCAAATACTGTAGCTATTGATTTCATTTCAGATAATATTTATATAGGTGTTCATAATAGTGGAATTTGGAAACGAAAATTATCTGATTTTAGTGCAGATATTGACAAACCTGAAGTCAGCACTAATGTGTCATATTTTCCGAATCCTGTAAAGAATACTTTACATCTTAAATTAGAACAATCCCTAATTAATGAAAATATTACTTTTTTAATTTATAATAATTTGGGACAATTAATAAAAAGAGAATTATTATATGGAGGAAATATTGAGTTTGATATGAGTTATCTAGAAAAAGGTTTTTATTTTATAGAAATTAAAATAGATAATTTGATTGAAGTGATTAAAGTAATGAAGGAATAAAATTACAACCCATAATCGAGTAGGCGGCTGACGGACTAATAGCCCGCCAGTGCACCTTCACCCCGTG
>CAZJWE010000080.1:0-14411 GCA_964549265.1 uncultured Bacteroidales bacterium
TGATTTACTCAAAGTCAATAGATTAAACTCATGGCGAGCTCCATCTGACCATTAAAAATTAAAATATAAACATATGAAAGAGCGTTTACAAAAAATATTAACAGAAAAAGGCCTTTCGGCAGCAAAATTTGCTGAAATATTGCAAATACAACGATCGAATGTGTCTCATGTCCTATCCGGTAGAAATAATCCTGGATATGATTTCATTAAAAAAATCATGGAGCATTATCCAGACATTAACCCGGAATGGCTCATACTTGGCAATGGTTCAATGTATAAAAAAGATAAGAGTAAAACATATGAATACTCAGATCAACCACCAAATGACCTTTTCTCAACCAACGAAAATCAATTTATTAAGCACGAAGTAAAAAATAAAAAATCTACACACACAGAAGATCATGATAGGATTCATTCTTCTAACAACAACTCAGCACCCCCTCAAAACCAGGTTGAACGTATCGTAATATTTTATAAAGGGAATACATTTAAAGAATATAAACCTGGAGGCGATGATGACCAATGACCTTAAATCATAAACCAACCGGAGTAGGCCTTTTCATTATCTAAATATCGCTGACGTGAAAAAAAAGTCATTTTATATATGTTTTTTAATGAATATTTTGTTTTTTTGATGTCTTAAATGCATACTTACATTCAATGAAAGTCATTAAAGATCTTAACGTATTAAAAAATAGTCCGCTTCCAGGCAATCATTTTTTGCTTACACTATCTTCTAAAGAGGATTTGCCTTCTATTCTTCCCGGACAATTCGCACAGGTGAAAATTGAAAATTCTCCGGATACGTTTCTCAGAAGGCCATTTTCTATTCATGATGTTGATTATGAACACCGGACGATTACATTATTTGTTAAATGTGTAGGAGAAGGGACACAAACACTCTCTCAGGCACAAAAAAAAGATACAGTCAATGTTATTTTTCCCCTGGGCAATACATTCACACTTTCACCCGAAGGAAGCGTTCTGCTTATAGGTGGAGGATGCGGTATAGCCCCGTTGTATTATTTATGTAAATATTTGCGGGCCAATCAGCATATTAAGCCCAATGTACTCATTGGAGGAAGAACCAGGGATGACATTGTGTATGCTAAAAAATTTTCAAAATATGCACATGTTCATCTAACCACAGAAGATGGTTCCATTGGAGAAAAAGGGATGGTAACGGATCATTCTGTATTGAATACACATCATTTTGACAGAATTTATTCATGTGGCCCTAAACCAATGATCAAAGCCATCGTTAAGTTTTCATCACAACATAACATTGAAACAGAAGTCTCGTTAGAAAACACCATGGCATGTGGCATAGGTGCTTGTTTGTGTTGCGTTACCGAAACACATCATGGCAATCAGTGTGTGTGTACCCAGGGGCCTGTGTTTAATATAAAAGATTTAAAATGGGAAAATTAGCTATTGATATAAACGGTTTACATTTACAAAACCCTGTTTTAACAGCATCAGGAACATTTGGATATGGCGAAGAATATGATGATTTTATTGATGTGAATAAGCTGGGAGGGATCATTATTAAAGGAACGACTGCTGTAAACCGCGAAGGCAATCCATATCCGCGCATGGCCGAAACAGCCTCGGGTATGTTAAATGCTGTAGGCTTGCAAAATAAAGGCATTGATCATTTGATAAATGAAATCTATCCCCGCCTGCAACAATACAAGGTGCCAGTCATTGTGAATGTATCCGGTTCTACTATTGATGAGTATGTTGAAGTGGCATCGAAATTAAACCAGTTGGAACATATAAATGCCATCGAATTAAATATTTCATGCCCCAATGTTAAAATGGGAGGGATGGCCCTGGGTACGTGCCCCGAATCGGCTGCATCTGTCACAGAAGCCATAAAAAAGGTTTATAAAAAACACCTTATGGTTAAATTATCTCCCAATGTTACAGATATTGTTTCCATCGCACAGGCTGTTGAAAACGCCGGAGCAGATTCTGTTTCATTGATTAATACTCTGATGGGAATGGCCATAAATGCCGGAACACGTAAACCTAAACTTTCAACCATAACAGGCGGATTATCTGGTCCTGCAATTAAACCCGTTGCACTCAGAATGGTTTGGCAAGTCAGTCAACAAGTCAATATCCCGGTTATTGGCATCGGTGGCATTATGAATGCAACAGATGCCATCGAATTTTTCCTTGCAGGCGCTTCTGCTATCCAGGTAGGAACAGCGAATTTTATAGACCCGCAAATAACAATTAAGATTATCAGAGGAATTCAAGAATACCTTGAAAAAAACGAATTCAACTCTCTGAAGGACCTGATCGGAAAACTTGATTCGGTAAATTAGATTTACACTTCTTATTTACAGTTATTTAATTCTGTTTAATTGATGTGATTTCTGCCATACAATTAAATCCTTAAAGCTTTTCGACTTTTTATATGAAAAAAATAATGTTAATTTAACATTATTCTCAATATATTTCAATATATTTAATGCATCAATCAATGCTATAAATAAATGAATATACCAAAAGCAATTGAATTCATTGAAAAATCTAAAGATCAGGTTTTGATAAGTTTAGCATACTTTTTAGTTAGAGGGCATGAAAAAGAAGAAACATTGAATACCATTTCAACATATCAACTCCCTGACGGAGGCTGGACCGCAACAGATAAAGATTTCCGGAAAAAAATATCAACCATATCATGCACATGGCTTGCATTACAGTGGATGATTTGGTTGGACACACCCTCTGATAATACTTATTTAACCAATACAATAGATTTCATTAAACGTAAACAAACAATTGAAGGTTATTGGGATGAACCTCAAAGCATCTTAATATATAAGCCAAAGCAGTGGATGAAACCTGGCATTTATGAAAATCAGCTCTGGTTAACCTCCGCTGTTTGTAGTAAATTACGTGAATTGAATCTCGAAGAAGAAGTCAACTATGATAGAGCCATATCTTTTTTATTAAGTGGATGGAATGGGGCTGTTTTTCCTGTATATGCACATACACATTGGATGAGTTTATATCTATTCAGCGGATATGACGTTCCATTATATAAAGAAATATTTGAAGGATGCAAAACATACCTGATGAAAGCTATCGAAAACAATACTACAGATACAGGGAATTTTGCAACCATCGCATATCATAGTTATAAATGCGGCATAGCAGCCAACGATTTATTTGAATTGGCATATAACAGATTATGTGATATTCAGGCTGCTGATGGCGGCATCATGTCCAATTACGGCAAACTGCACAGGCCGGGACTTACCATCGAAGCATTGGCCATGGAAAAATTGTTGAACAATATTTAACCACTAAAATAAGGGTAGTACCAAATAGTTTATGAATTCTCTTTATGTAAGAATAGCAACAACGTCTGATGTAGATCGTATTTATCAGTTTATGTGTGAACTTGAAAACAAGCAATTTGATTATGAAATGTTCATGAATCTATACAACGAAAACCTTAAAAAGCCTGAAATTAACTATTTTGTAGCTGCTGATAACCAACAAATAGCCGGATTCATAAGTTTTCATACACAAATTCTCCTGCATCATTGTGGACTGGTAGGAGAGATACAGGAATTTTTTGTTGATAAACATTACCGGGATAAGGGAGTTGGCAAAATGTTAATCAATGCAGTGAAGAAATATTCGAGTGAAAAAGGAATTGTAAGTATTGAAGTAACTACCAATAAAAAAAGAACAGAAAACGTTAAGATTTACCAGAAATATGGATTCACACTCAGTCATAATAAATTTACAATAACCGTCTTACCTGCCCAATAATAAATTCAAATAAATTTTTGTTATAATTATAAGTGATTTAATCTTTAATTTTATAAATTTAGATTTTTAAATATTCTTTAAAACGTGGAAAAATTTGATGAATAACTATTTTTCCAACATCAAGCAATGGCTGATATTTATTTTAATTTGCCCTATTATACTGCAAGCAAATGATAATGAAGAGTTTTCATTCCAACATCTGACAACGGAACATGGTTTGTCACAAAGTTATATTTTTTCAATTTATCAGGATAGCAAAGGGTTTATGTGGTTTGGCACATGGGATGGGTTGAATAAATATGATGGATATGAATTTACCGTTTTCAAACCAGACCCTTATAACCCAAACAGTCTGAGTAATAATTGTGTTACAGCTATTTATGAAGACCACAATGGAGAAATGTGGATTGGAACCAATGGAGGCGGCATCAATTGTTTACTTCATACCGGAAAGAAAAACACAAGTGTGTCCAAGAAGGCAAACTTCATGCATTTTACAAACATTACTGATGATAGTATATGTATTACAGGGAAGAATATAACAGCCATCACAGAAGACAATTTTGGGAATATTTGGGTTGGGACATATGAAAATGGAATAAACGTTATTTTTCGTGACTCCAATAAAATCAAATCATGTTATAATTACAGGAAAGAATCTAAAAGCATAGGAAGCATTTCCGACAATCGAATCACATGTTTTTATAAAGATAAGACCGGCATTATTTGGATAGGTTCGCAAAATGGATTTATGCGGGTGCATCCAACCAATCAACCTCAAAAAAATTTCTTTTATACATATTTACATCAACCCGAAAATAAAAACAGCATCAGTGGCAATCATATCAAATCCATATTAGAAGACCATCTTCATCAGTTATGGATAGGAACTGACCGAAATGGACTCAATAAAATGATATCCTCTAAAAAAAACCACCCCAATAAGGCAGCTTTCATGCATTATATTCATAATCCAGAAAATGAATATTCTATTCAAAGCAATAACATCAATACATTATGTATGGACAGGCATAAAAAATTGTGGATAGGGACATCAAAAGGAATCAGCTTATTGGACCCAACATTTTTATCTGCTGAAAAAAAGGTTCAATTCACCCATATTCAAAGCGATCCGGATAATCCCACCAGCCTGCTTGGAAATCATGTTGAAACCATTTATGAAGACAGGTTTGGCATCTTATGGGTGGGCACATTTAAAGGAATTAATAAACGTAATCTCATTAAAAAAGATTTTAAAACGATTGACGGTTCAAAACATCAACAACCTATTATTCCTGACAATAATATTACGTCTGTTCTGAAAGATAAACAGAATAACTTATGGTTAGGTAGTGAATCGGGAATATTAACACGGTATTTTGAAAAACAAAATAAAACATTGAACTATTTATTAGCAAATGGAAAGGCGTTACAAATAGATGTTAAATCTCAACGTTATGGCAGTACCTCGCAAAGACGGCTTACACCTACGCCCCAAAGTAACATGTTCACCGGTAATTTTATAAATTCAATTGTACAGGACGGACAAAATAATATTTGGATTGGCGGGGTTGGGTTATATTTATTCAATAATGAAGAACAACAATTTAGATATTTCAAACCCGGGAGAAGAGATGGCAAAGGATTATCCGGATGGGCTGTATGGGATATTCATCCTGACAACCAGGGGAATTTATGGATTGCCACTTCTGACGGGTTGAATATTTTTAATAAAAAAAGAGAACAATTTGTCGTTGTTCAACATGATCCGGATGACTCGACGAGTTTAAGCAATGATAAAATATGGAACATTACAGAAGATTTAGAAGGCAATATATGGATCGGTACAGACAACGGATTGAATTGTTTACAGCACGATTATATTTCTGGCGGGCCAATTGAATCATCTAATTTTAAATTCATCCGGTTTATGCATAATCCCAAAAACATTAAAAGCATTAGTTCAAATAAAATTTGGGTTATTCATGAAGCAGATGGTAAATTATATATTGGTACAGAAGGTGGGGGATTGAATATGATGGGATTAAACACATCAATTAAAAATATTGATCAAACCACCCCGTCGTTTAAAAATTACAGGGAACAAGACGGTTTAGCAGGAAATATTATTTGCGGTATGCTGAGTGACAAAAAAGGCAATATTTGGATCAGCACAACCAATGGACTCTCTAAATTAAACCCTGAAAACGAAACAATTAAAAATTTCACTAAAAAGGATGGGCTTCAGGGAAATGAATTCAATAAAGGAGCTTATTTCCAAAGCCATGACCATAAAATGTATTTTGGCGGCATCAACGGATTGAACGCCTTTTATCCCGATAGCATAAAAAACAATCCCTTTCCCCCGCAAGTACAGATCACAGGGCTTAAGATTTTTGACCAGTATGTGCCTGTGGGGCCGTTTAATAATGACCGTGTTATCCTGCAAAAACCTATTTCAGAAACAAAAAAAATTGAGCTTGGCTATAAAGACGATGTGTTGACATTTGATTTTGTTGCTCTTCATTATTTAGAACCAGAAAATAACCAATATGCTTATAAGATGAAAGGGTTTGAAGAAAACTGGAATTATACAGATTACATAAAAAGAGAAGCTACTTATACAAATCTTCCTCCCGGGAATTATTCTTTTTTAGTGAAAGCATCTAATAGTGATGGCGTCTGGAGCCAAAGCACATCACTTGAAATAAAAATTTCACCACCGTATTGGGCAACCTGGTGGGCCTATATAACCTATATCTTAGTGGGTAGTGGCCTTTTTTATGGTATATTTTTATACATTATAAGCAAAGAACGATTAAAAAGCAATTTGCAGGTTGCTATGCTCGAAGCCAAACAAAAAGATGAAATATCAAAGAAAAATGATGAGATACATAAAATGAAATTAAAATTTTTCACCAATGTATCGCATGAATTTAAAACTCCTTTAACTCTTATATTAGGGCCTCTTGAGAATTTAAGGAATTCAATTCATAGCAAAGCCGAACGCCAACAGTTAAATTTTGTATACCGGAATGCCCAAAATCTTTTACGTCTTGTCAATCAATTAATGGATTTCAGGAAACTTGAAACCAGTAGTATACAAGTAAAAGCACGATTAACCAACGTAAATAAATTCACAGGCCGTATAGCCTCAGCATTTAATTTTCTTGCAAATGAACAGAACATCAAATTAACTGTTAAAAACAAAGTTAAAGACATTCAATGTTGGTTTGACAGGGATATGATGGAAAAAGTGATAAACAACTTACTGTCCAATGCATTTAAATTTGTTTCGCATGGAGGTGAAATCAATGTAATAATAGACCAATACAGCAACGAAGACAAACGAATACAATCTTCTTTTAAAGACCCCCCGGAATATCCGGAAGGATTTGTATCTATTGAAGTCAGTGATACCGGAAAAGGTATGAATGAGGAACAATTAAAACGGGTTTTTGACCGGTTTTATCAGGCCGATGATGATGACAACAACAAATATTATGGTTCAGGGATTGGACTTGCCTTAACAAAACAATTGGTTGACCTTCATAAAGGTGAAATCATTGTCAATAGTAAACGCGGACAGGGAAGTTCATTTAACGTGATATTGCCGTTAGGGAAAGATCATTTCAACGAAGAGCAATGCATTGAAGATACATGTCCTGCTGAGCCTGTTGAATATAATCAACCATTATTCGAAACAGCATTAATGGAAGATATTGATGACAAGGAAAAAGAACTTATCAATAATGAAAAAACGCCGTTAATTCTGGTCGTAGAAGACAATGACGACCTTAGGTTTTACATCCGAACCTGCCTGGATGAACAATATTGCATCAGTGAGGCAAATAATGGGTTAGAAGGCAGGGAGAAAGCACTTGAAGAAATCCCGGACCTTATAATAACAGATATCATGATGCCTGATTTGGATGGGTATGAATTATCTGGTCAACTGAAAAGCAATGAAAAGACAAGCCATATTCCTATCATTATGCTAACGGCTTTGAGTTCAGAAGATGAAAGAATCAAAGGGTACGAAAAAGGAGCGGATGAATACATTAGTAAACCATTTACAACCTCTGTATTACAGGCACGGATCAAAAACATTATTGAATCCAGGGAAAAACTAAAAAAACGCTATTCTAAAAGTATTTTATCGGACTCCGATGAAGTAGAAGTTGTTGAGCAAACCGACAAAAGCTTTATTGGTAAAACAATTGCATTCGTCGAAAATAATATCTCCAATAGTAATTTAGGTGTAGATGAATTTGCAAAAGAGCTTTCGTTAAGCAGGACACAGTTATATAGAAAAATAAAAGGCCTGACAGGACAAGGAATAACTGAATTTATTAGGTCTATTAAGTTGAAAAAAGCACTGGAAATGATGAAAGAAAATGATTATACAATCAATGAAATCACATATAAGACAGGATTCAATTCTCAGTCATATTTTACCCGTTGTTTTAAAGAAGTATATGGAAAATCTCCCCTGGAGTATATGGAAGAGCTAAATAAAACCGGTGGGGTATAAATAGTGTTTGTCTCTAATGTGTAACTACTTTTAAAACCTTTTAGTGATAAAGTCTGTCTATGAAGTCATGCGCTATCATTATAGCATTTCCCCTGCCAGGTATCTCTTTCTTCAAGTTTGTTTTCAAACATGCGTATGATCTCAAAATTGCGGACAGCACCAAATTTGGGAGCGATTAAATACCGTGGGGGCACTTCGCTTGCAATGCGTTCAATAACAATTGACGGCCTTAATTGTTTAACAAATGCAATACAGAAATCAAGATATTCTTCAAGGTTGAATAAATCAAATTGCTCCGGATGCCGCTCGTATTCTCCCGCTAATACTGTTTTTTTCAATACCTGAAGCTGATGAAATTTGATGTTGTTCAATGGCAGGCCTGATATTATTTCTGCCTCGGATAACATATACGCTCTACTTTCACCCGGCAGGCCAAAAATAATATGCCCTCCGGTCCGGATACCCCGTTCTGCAGTTTTCTGCAAAGCTATTCGGGTTTCTTCAAACGTATGGCCGCGGTTGATCCTGTTTAGTGTTTCGTCACTACAACTTTCAATGCCAAATTCAACAATGATGTAGTGGTGTTTTGATAATTCTGCCAGATAGTCGAGTAATTCATCTTCAATGCAATCCGGCCGTGTGCCAATCACAAGCCCCGTAATGCCCGGGATGGACAATGCATCGTCAAACTGTTTTTTTAGATTGTCAAATGGAGCATACGTGTTGGTGTAGGCCTGAAAATATGCAAGGTATTTCACAGCTCTGCGATATCTGCATTGATGAAATTCTATGCCTTCTTCGAGTTGTTGTCTTACCGGTTTTTCAGGGATGCAATAGGAGGGATTAAAGGCCTCATTATTGCAATATATACATCCGTGTTTTCCTTTTGATCCGTCGCGGTTCGGACATGTAAACCCTGCATCAATAGCCAATTTTTGGACCCTTTCACCATAAATACTCTTTATGTATTCAGGGTAAGCATTAAACCGCCTTGTATGTCCCCATGGGTAATTCATTTTTTTGTTGTTTAGTAGTTGAGTAGTTTAGTAGTTGAGTGGGTGTGCTTGTGACCTGGTGTGTCTGTTTATTATATACTACGCTGCCAAAGTTATTCTTTATATTTTTGAAAATCGTTTGAAATTAAAAAGTTGTTTTTAAAATTCTTTAGTGTTCAGCTTAAAGCAACCTCCTCAATTTTATCAAGTCCCACATACCAAAGATAGCCTTTAATGTCAAGGTATCCCATATCCGATAAATAGCTCATATAATATTGCACCTGTTGTTGGTATGCTTTTTCTTCCACTAAACCAAATTTATAATCAATCACAATGGCTTGGTTATCTCGGATTAAAATCCGGTCAGGACGCACTTTCCTTCCATCAGGAAGCAAAATATCGGCCTCGGTTTTTACATTCCATTGAGTATTAAACCACTCACGGACATCTTTATTTTGCAATGCATTATGAAGCCGTTCCGAAATCGTCTGCCTTTCGTCATGGCTTATCAATCCATCGAGGAACACCCGCTGGATGGCCTGGTCAATGTCATCCGGGGTATTTATGTTGCGCAATATTTCATGCATAATGGTCCCGTAATTCAATTGTTCTTCTACAGGTTTATCATTGAATGAAAAGAAATCTTTTCCATAATGCCGTAATTGCAAAGTATGATGCATTGTCCCTGCATTGATATGATCCATTAATATTGTATTATCTGTTACCGTTGGCTGATGTGTTTTCTGCGGAATGTCTCCTTTTGTGAATTGCAGGTGTTCTGTATCCCAAAATTCATTCAGAGGAAATGTATTGTTCTCATCCGGTTGTTTGTCTGATAAAAAACATGATTCCATTAATTGAGCAACAGTGCTGTGGGGTTCTCTTTGAGATGAACGGGATTCCTGTTTATAAACCGACCAGGTTATCAAACATTCCCTGGCCCGTGTAAATGCAACATATAATAAATTCAGGTTATCTACATGAGCTTTCAGATATTCATCAAAATATTCACGAAAAAAATGTGTTTGTTTCAATTGTTTCGAATATTGTACAGGAACGTATGGAAGTTTATCAAACGGAGGGCAGGAGGGAGGACACCATAAAATGCCAGGGTTGTTATTTAATCTCCAATGACAAAACGGGATCATCACAACATCAAATTCAAGTCCCTTTGATTTATGTATAGTTAGTATCCGAATAGCATTTTGTTGTTCAGGCAAATCCAGTGTTTGCCTGCTTCCTGTCTCGTCCCAATAGGTTAAGAATGAATGGATATCTGTTGAATCACCTGATGTAAAATCATTGACTATGTCCTGAAAAGCCTCAATATAAGGAATTTCATGTTGTATGCGATTCAATTCGAATAATGCTATGATTTGTTCTGTTAATTCATACAAAGGATATTGCCGGAGATAAAACAAATCAGTAATGAGTTGCTCAGGGACTAATTTTTCAAATGAAAGAGGGTTATTCGTATCCTGTTTCCCAAAAAGATCATGTTGTTTTTCCTTGTCAGGTATATGTTTTAGTATGTAATGATAATATTCATTGGATAATATTTTTTTATTGATTTCATCATGAGGAAAAATCAAATATTTAAAACAGCAAAGAATGATTTTTATGGACGAAGCATGCTTTAAAAACAACGAATCTTCTGAAATGATGTTGAACTTGTATTGTTCAGGAATAACATTAGAGCTATTGAACTGAAGGAGCATTTCAGCAAGCTTTTGGCCTTCTGTGTTTTTTCTGACCAAAAAAGCGATATCTCCGGGCTTATAGCCTTTGTCAAATAATTCAACAAGTTTGTCGGGGATTTCTTCAATTATACGTTCATTGAATTCATCTTCAGGATAAAATGAGGCATGGATATAACCTCCGGGAATATTCCCGGAAGGCAGATTCTGAATGGGTTCATGATACGCATTCAATACTTTATCGGTCAAATGATTCAGTTGAGAATCAAGCTCTTCGTCTTCTATCAGGGCATTGATTTTATTCTGAACAACAAACTGAGCCTGAGAAAAAAGGGAGTTATTAAACTGAATGATATGTGTCCTGCTTCGGTAATTGTTATTCAATGAAAAATGTTGGATTTGAGAAGCAGGATACTCATTGTCAATTTGTTCGGCTAAAATATCCCAGTCACTGTTTCGCCACCGATAAATGGATTGTTTAACATCACCTACAATCAGATTGCTGTAATTCTCAGCCAGGCTGTTATTGATCAATGGCTTGAAATTCTCCCATTGAAGCTTCGAGGTATCCTGGAACTCATCAATCATATAATGCTTAAACATATTGCCGGTTTTTTCAAAAATGAATGGCGCATCATTATTGGAGATGATCTCATTCAGAAATGTTGAACTGTCTGAAATAAGAAATATATCTTCTTCGGATGTATAGTTGTTAACTTCATCGGCAATATCATGAATGATACCAAATGTGAATAAATGATTTCCAATCTCTCTGGCTGTATAATAATCTCTGAAATGCTGTTTATAATACACCAGTATATCATTCAACAGGTTGTTCAATTCATCATAAATATTTTCAATGATTTCTTTTTTAGGTGAACTTTTGGTGATCCACATGTCAATATTGTCCACTGCCTGCCATACCCGCTTCCCCGGTTGAAAGTCTGTTTTGGTTGAAATCTTCTTGAAATAATTGGCAAATCCGGAATGGCCATATTTAAAGTCAGAAATAACAAGTCCGTTATTGCTTAACATGCTAAGGGCTTTTTGGCCGGATTGCTGCATAGAGGTTTCAAACGGCTGAATGATTTGTTGAATATCGTGCAGATAATCATTGAAAAAACTATTGTTTGTATTGGCCATCAACTGCCGGTTCAGGGATTGGACATGTTCTTTAAACACTTCTTTGCCCAGGTTGATCATATCATTTTTAATATTCCAGCTTTTTCCTTCGGTTATTTTATTTTCGGCAAACCGGCTTAGCCAGTTAACCATATGGGGTGCTTCATCAAGATCAGATAAAATGCTGTCAACCACAATATTCAACACCTTATCATTCTCCAGTTCAAGGTTAAAACCTGCCTGTAGCCCCATTTCTTTGGCAAAAGACCTGATGATCTGCTGAAAAAATGTATCAATTGTAGATATTGAAAACCTGAAAAAATCGTGAAGGATGTTTTGAAGCTGTTGCCGGGCCTGTTCTTTGATCTCATTGGATGTTAAATTAAATGCATCCCGGAGTTGTTGATTATATGGCGAATCCAGTTCATTGGATAAGAGGTAGAGTTGGTAGACAATCCTCTTTTTCATTTCTTCAGCCGCTTTATTGGTAAACGTAACGCCCAATACATGCCTGTAGTTTGTAGGATGTTGAAACAGGAAATAAAGATACCGGCCAATCAGTTGAAATGTTTTCCCGGAACCGGCAGATGCTTTATAGACTTGTAATTTTGACATTAATACCTCATATTGTTTGGGGATTATCTGTGTATTTTTTAACCGAACTGAGTATAGTGTTGTTTACAGGGATTGTTTATAAAAAAATCAGATGTATAGCAGTATTCATACACAATCCGTTTTTTATGAAAAAACCTGCCAACCGGTAACCGGCCTTTTGAATTTATCCTTGCTTTATGCTTTCAGCTATTTTTGGTTTTCCTTCACTACTTTCAACATGTTATCAGCCTCTTTGGTGCCCAGTTGCTTTAGGGCATAAGTGACATCTTTGGCAAACCATTCATCTTGTTTCATGGCTTTAAGTACTGCTTCTTCGCCCTGGTTAATCAGTGCATACGTAGCAGCATTCCTGAGATAGGTATCCTGCATGGCATTGATGATCGGCGCAATGGTTCTGGAATCACCTAATTTCCCGAGTGTCTCTATGGTTGTATTTTGAATTTCGCGCTTTAGTTTTTTGAGTTCAGCAATGCGTTCTTTATCTGCTTTGGGGTCTAGTTGTTTCATCTCCTTTTCAAGCAAATCTTGTTTTTCCAGAAAGGGTAAAATGTGTTCTACGATTTTGGTGTTCCCGACATTGCTGATATTGCCCAATGCTCTGATGGTAGCAGGCAATGCTTCCGGTTTTTCTTTACCGAGCAATTCTATCATGGGGTCTATAGCTTTTACGTCTCCAATCACACCAAGGATCCTGCAAATATGAGGACGTATTACTTCATTGTCCAATGCCTTGAGCAACTCACCCTGTGCCTGGTTTCCCATGTTTTTCAAGGCATTCTCTGCAGCGAGCCTGACTTCCGGGCTGGGGTCGTCTTTCATCGCTTTGATCAAATGCGGGATGGCTTTAGAATTTTGAATTCTTCCTAAGACACCGGCTGCCCCTTTCCGGATATTGTGTAAATCATTATTATTTAGTGCCTGGATTAGCTGATCTGTTGCCTGGTCTTTTAAAGCAAATAATGAATCGGATACGGCACGGTTCAGTTCACTTCCGTCATGCTTTAACGATTCAATCAATGATTGAACGATCTCCTGGCTTTTAACGAAATTCAATGCCCTGGCAGCTTGTACTTTCAGCTCATAAGTGTCTTTTTCAAGTGTTTCTTTTAATATTTGTACTGCATGGTCATCACGTATTTCAGCAGCAACAGAAACCACGCCCGATTTGACTTTATCACTTGCATTCTTGTAAATGTCTTTGAGTTGGCCCCCGGCATTTTCTAAATTATGAATGACGGAAAAAGTTTTATCACGAATGGCATGGTCTTTTGCACTGACTCCTTTTAATAATTTTTTCAGGTTATTCTCCTGTGCCCACTTTTCAATTTTTTCTGTCGTAATTTTATTGAACATGATAGTGCCCTCCGGTATATTTATGGTTTAAAATACAGCATGGTCAATACACCATGATAAACTTTGATAAAAGTACAAAAGATTTTGATTTTGTATATAAACATGAGAAAAAAAAATGAGAGGGGTGTTGTAGGGGGTTCATTTTTAATGGAATATATTTTTTTTGTGGTTTTTTTAAAAAAACATTTGCATTTTTTAAAAAAATAGCATATTATTGCAATTATAAAGATTATAACCCCTATTAATTGATATAAGGCTGTGAATTTGGTGATAGTTAGGGGATATTAGCAATTGTTC
>CAZJWE010000081.1:0-14391 GCA_964549265.1 uncultured Bacteroidales bacterium
CATCTTATTCATTATATTTGTTTTTTGAAAGAAAGGAATTAATAGAAGTCCCCTATAATGAATTCTTCTATGTTGAATTCATGGATTTTATATTGATGGTATTTTGTAATCAAAGATTTCAGGGCAGTTTTATCAGATATCTTTTTTATCCGGGCAAATGTTAAATGGGGGTTAAATGATCTGTCTTCTTTGGGAAACCCTATTTTCAAAAGCTCATTTTCTTTTATTTTAATTCCTATGAATATTCGTGGCATTTGAATGCAATATTAATTAGTGTTTGTCCATAAAGTCCGCTAACTTCGTTACGCTTCCCCCAAAATTGCTCATTTACTTCAGTAAACTGCGCTTTTTGGGGCTGCGCAAGCCTCGTTATCGAACATTATGATCCAAACACTTGAATTTATAAACAGACATTAAATAGTTGAGTAGTGTATATTATTGAAAGTAGTTATTGGATTTTATGATATAACAAAGACCTATATTATTAGCTATAATTGTCCGGCTTCCACCCGTTTAACGATTTCTTCAATTAATTTGTCTTCTCCATCCGGATCGTATTCGGCTTTAAGATCAGAACCAAATAGTTTTGCAATTGTCTGCCAGAAAATCGCCGAAATGGAGCCTTTCATTTCTTTTAAAAGCTCATAGGATGTATCTCCTGTTTCACGGTCAATTAATTTCATTAATAAAAACCCCTGTTTCATGGTTAAATCCCTTAATTCACCTTCAAATTCTTCTTTTAGACGTTCTTCTACTTTTTTAATGTATTCTTTTTTTTCTTTTTCTGTTTCAAGGGTTATGAATTTTTTATTCATTTCTTTTAATATTTCCTTTGCCAATTTAGCATAAGGAAGTACTTTTTTTACATCTCTCACTAATTTTCTGTATTTACGGTAATCCCGTTTATTGTCGAATGTGTATTCGGAGAAAACAATGATTTGATCAATGTTGTCAACCAGAATAGTGTCACCATTTTCAATCTTTACCTCAAGTACCTGATGATTATTGAAATAATATCCTGTATCTATGATTTGTTGTCCATTCACAGGCAAGAGAAAGAAAACCATTAAAAATAATATGATATGTAATTTTATGCTCATTTGATGGAACAATGTTGTTTTTGAATTTTAACAATTCGATCATTTATATTTACGTTTCTGTTAATTTAACGAATTTTATAATTTTTATCATATATTTTTGAAGAAAATTAATTGGAATTGTCATATTTATTATTATTAATTATTAGATGAAGAAATTAAAAAACAGTGAGTTAGGACGAAAATCTGTCAATGAATTTAAATCCACGGATAAATCACCTGTAATATTGGTTTTGGATAACATAAGGAGTGCCAATAATGTTGGCTCTGTTTTTCGTAGCGCAGATGCTTTTTTGGTGGAAGATATTTTTTTATGTGGAATTACAGCTGTCCCTCCCAATAAAGAAATATTGAAAACTGCTTTAGGATCAACCGAATCGGTGACATGGCATTATTTTAATGAAACGAAAGAGGCCATTCAGACCTTGAAAGATAATGGGTACTCTGTTTATTGTATTGAACAGGTTGATAAAAGCATGCATTTAGATCGTTTTAAACCCGTGACTACAAAGCATGCATTTGTTTTTGGAAATGAAATCAGGGGCGTCAGTCAACATATCATTGATATGTGTGATGATGCTATTGAAATACCTCAATTTGGAACAAAGCATTCATTTAATATAGCTGTAAGTGCAGGTATTGTTTTATGGGATTTTTATACAAAACAAAGTAAGTCATAGAGCACTCACTTACTATAACAAGAGTCAATATCCGGTTATCTTTTAATATTTCGGCAGGTTATATGGTTTTTTGTTTTCTTCTATTGCATGATTGAATTTTAAACTCATTTTATGATGATTAATATATAAAAAAAGGCGGTCAATTTGACCGCCTTTTTTTATATAAGTTTGTGAATTAATTATTCCACAATTGATTTGAATGTTTCGTCGTTTGAGTATTTTTTGGCAAAAACGATGTCACGTGCAGCACGTTTTTTGAGTTCATCGCTTTTAGCAGCGGCGCTTCTTAAGTTTTCATAGAACATATTGTCATTGTTTGTTTTAGCACCTATGATAGCTTTCAGGTAATATACCACGGCGTCAGGATCTTCAACACATTCAAGGTTTTTGACTGCTTCTTCCGTGTTACCTTGTAAAATTTTAGCTAATCCTGCATTGGCTTTACATACATTTCCAAAGTAGTTTACAGCTTCGTCATATTGGCCTTTCATGATGTTTACAATACCAAGGTTATAATTCACAGCATCTCCGGCACCCATTGCAGAGGTGAATAATTCTTCGGCTTTTTGCAGGTTATTGTTTTTAAGTGCAATGGCACCCAGGTTATTATTTACTGCATCCGTGTCTTTAATTCCTTTTGCAGTGTCGAATAAAGATTTAGCCTGATCTAAATTATCCTGTAGATAATGTATTGCACCTAAATTATTGTAAGCTCTGTAAGAATCAGGGAATTTATTTGTTGCAGCTTCCAGTATGCTTTGTTTCATAGCCAAGTCTTCGGTGAGCGTTGTAGCATAAAGCATTTCTTCAATATTTAAAGTATCCGGGTTATTTTTGGATAATTCGGATATTTCTTCATCACTGTAGCCTACTTTTTCAAAATTAATAAATATTTCAGAGCGTCTTAGTTTTGGAAGTATGTCATCAGCTAAAACTTCCCATGTAGCTGCCATATTTTCCAGTTCTTTTTCTCTTACTTCAGGATCTGAATGCATAGAGAGAACTCTTAGGATAAGTTCTTTGTCTTCAATTTCAGAATTTTGAACCAGTTTTTTGAAATTTTCCCAGTCTTCTGTTGTTGTTTTGTATTCGTAGTCAGTTTCTTTTTCAGTTTTAATATTAGCAGAGCGTACTTTTTTGTTGACATAATTTGAAGCACTTGATTTTCTTCCTTCAGAAAGTCTTTCATTTAAGTCAATTGGCCCGTCAGGAGATGCATAAGAAGATATTTTAGCCTCTTTGAAATTCATTTTTTCACTTTTGCTGATTTCTTTCAGCATGTTTTCCAATGTTTTAATATCTTCCTTGGTTAATTCGTTATATCTTAAATCTGACCTTTCAATGAGATAATGAATATCAGCATTTAGTGATTCTTCAGTGATTCGTTGGAATTGGTCAGGTTCCATGATTACTTCGGGTGTGTTTTGTACTAAATTAGAAGTTGCTACAACCCCTTCGGCAATTTTTACAGAGTCAAAAGGAGCTTTTGCATCTTCTTTTCCCTGAAGGTAGCCAACACCGGAAATCATCAAATCCGATCTGAACATGCCATCAACATAATCTACAGTATCTGAATAACTGAAGTTTCCACCGCCATCAAATGAAATCACTTTATTGTTTGCTTCTACATTTGCACCTTGTAAAGTAACACTTTCTAAGGCAGTTTGGCCGTTTTCATATGTTAAGACTGGTGTTAATTCCAAAATTGCTTTTTTGTGGAAAAATTTTTCGGGGAAGTTTCCTTTGACATCCACAGCTACTTTTCCTGCATGTAATTCAAGAGGGGAAGGAGTCACATTGTACTTTACCTCTCCGTACTGTTTTTTCATTTTATTAATCCCGCCGCAGCTGCTGAGCATGATTGCGGAAGCGATTAATATTACTAAATTTAGTCTTGATTTTTCCATAATTCTCAAATTATTTGGTTTACAATTTTTTAATTTTAAGTGCATTAATGTATGTTTTTTACAAACATAGTAATTTTAAACAAAAAGAAAAAAAAATATACATCAAAATTTCAAATTCTTTTATAAAAAAAATTTTTTTTTGTTTTACTAATCCTGTTTTTCAGGTTTTGGTAATAGCACTTTCCTTGACAGAGTAAGCTTGCCTGATGCTCCATCAATTTCAAGAAGCTTTACTTCTACTTCATCACCTTCTTTCAAAACATCTTCAACAGAAGGTATTCTTTTCCATGCTATTTCAGAAATATGTAATAATCCTGTTTTTCCGGGAAAGATTTCAACAAAAGCACCATAGGGGACAATTGTTTTCACAATTCCTTTATAGATTTCTCCTTTTTCAGGAACTCTTACAATGTCTTCAACTCTTTTGAGGGCTGCTTCTATGGATTCTTTGCTGTCGCCCGAGATTTGTATAAATGCTTCTGATTCTTCTCCACTAAGTTCATCAATGGCAAGTGTTGCACCGGTTTTTTTCTGTATATCCTGTATGATTTGTCCACCTGGCCCGATGATTGCTCCAATCATGTCACGTTGAATTTTCTTATGTACGATTCTTGGAGTATGGGGTTTAAGTTCTTTACGTGGAGCACTTATGGTTTCGTCTAATTTGCTTAAAATATGCAGTCGTCCTTCTTTTGCCTGTTGTAAGGCCTGCATTAGTACTTCATTTGATAAGCCTTCAACTTTTATATCCATTTGACATGCAGTGATACCGTCTTTGGTTCCGGCAACTTTAAAGTCCATGTCTCCCAGATGGTCTTCATCTCCTAAAATGTCTGAAAGGACAGCATATTTTCCGTTCTTAAAGTCTCCTTTAGAGGCTGCTTCGTCTGTGATCAATCCCATGGCAATACCCGAAACACCTTTTTTAATTGGGACCCCTGCATCCATCAGTGCCATTGAAGTAGCGCATACGGTGGCCATTGAAGAAGAACCATTTGATTCTAATATATCAGATACGGCTCTTATTGTGTACGGGTTATCTGTGTCCGCCGGCATAATGTTTTTAATGGCTCTGTGCGCCAGGTTTCCGTGGCCTACTTCTCTTCTGCTTATACCTCTTATTGGCCTTGCATCTCCTGTTGAAAATGGAGGGAAATTATAATGGAGCACAAATTTTTCACTTCCCTGAATGAGTACCTGGTCTATGGTTTGTTCGTCTAATTTATTTCCAAGTGTTATTGTTGTTAGCGATTGTGTTTCGCCCCGTGTAAATATAGACGAGCCGTGAGTTCCTGGCAATGGGTCTATTTCACACCAAATATCCCTGATCTCGTTCATTTTTCTTCCGTCTAACCGGACATTGTCATTCAGGATCATATTTCTGATCACTGTTTTTTCTGCATCTCCGAAGTATTTGGATACAAGAGATGGTTTTATTTCTTCATTGTCTGCATAGGTATTGAGGCATTCTGTTTCGAGCTGATGAAGTGCATCATTGCGTTCTTTCTTGTTTTGTTTGTTTTTTGCAATATCATATATTTTTGATGAAAAATTATCTGCAATTTCTTTTTTCAGATTTTCATCTTGTTCTTCATGTTGATATGTCCGTTTTTCTATGCCTTTTTCTTTAGCGAGTTCATTTTGAATTTGACAGTGTTTTTTGATTTCTTCGTGTGCAATATTGATGGCATCTATCATTTCTGGCTCGGAGACTTCTTTCATTTCTCCTTCAACCATTAAAATGTTATCTTCAGTTGCAGCTACCATTAATTCAATGTCCATATCCTCCAATTCTGTAAACGTAGGGTTTATTTTAAATTCGCCATTAATTCTGGCAACCCGTACTTCAGAAATCGGGCCGTTAAACGGAACATCGGATACACTAAGAGCGGCAGAAGCTGCAAGCCCTGCCAGGGCATCGGGCATAATGTTTTTGTCAGCTGACATGAGTGTGATGCTGACAAATGTTTCAGCATGATAATCTTCGGGGAATAGTGGCCTTAATGCTCTGTCTACTAAACGTGAGATGAGTATTTCGTAATCTGAAGGCCTGGATTCTCTTTTTAAAAATCCTCCGGGGAAACGGCCTGTAGAGGCAAATTTTTCCCGGTAATCAACAGATAAAGGCATGAAATCAAGATCTTCTTTGGCCTCTTTTGCAGATACAACAGTAGCTAATAGTATAGTTTTGCCCATTTTTACCAATGCAGATCCATCGGCTTGTTTGGCTAATTTTCCGGTTTCAATAGTAATGGTCCTTCCATCACTTAGTTCAATTGTTTTTTCAATAATATTCATAAATTTTTGTCTTTTAGAAAATAAAAATCATGGAGCATCCAGGTATTTTTATTTTACTGGTTTATTTCCTGATTTTTAATTCTTTGATGAGTTCTCTGTACTTGTTGATGTCTTGATCTTTTAAATAATTGAGCAAACGCTTCCGTTTACCAACAAGTTTTAGCAAAGAACGTTGTGTGTCAAAATCTTTTTTATGGCTTTTTAAGTGATTTGTAAGGTAAACAATTCGTTCTGTGAACCAAGCTATTTGGGATTCTGTGGATCCGGTATCGGCCTCATTATTACCATATTTTTTGAAGAGTTTGTTTTTTTCTTCCTGAGTAATTTGCATAGTGCTTTATGTTTTTAATTATATAGTATTGATAAAAAGAGTACAAAAATATTTATTTTTTTCCAATAATCAATTTTTATACCATAAATTTATTGAATTGGTAAATTTTTTAATTTAAGATTAATTTATCCTTTCAATGCTTCAGCCCCGTTGACAATGTCAAGAATTTCAGCCGTAATAGATGCTTGACGTGCTTTATTGTATTGTAGCCTCAGTTCTTCAAGCATTTCAGTTGCATTGTCAGTAGCCTGTTGCATGGCTGTCATCCTGGCTCCGTGTTCAGCCGCATTTGAATCTAATAATGTTCTGAAAAAATGTAATTTAAGTGATTTAGGGATGAGTTCGTTAAGGATATAAAGCTGTGAGGGTTCGAAAATATAATCGTTAAAAGCAGTGGTGAGCGTATCTATGGTGTCATAGTCTGCAACTTCTTCTTCCTCTTCCTCTTCAACCGAAATGGGTAAGAAGGGTTCGACGGTTAGTATCTGCGATGCAGCATTTTTGAATTTATTGTAAATCAAATCAATCCTGTCATATTTTTTCTGAACAAAACTTTTCATGATTTCCTCTGCTATCGGTACAACGTCATCGAATGTTAAATGGTCATAGATGTCATTATTTTCATCAATGATACGATATTTTTTGGATTTCAAATAATTATATGCTGTTTTGCCAAGCGTAATCAATTCAATGTTGTCATTTTCGTATTGCTCTTTATAATTATTTTGAATATGTTTAATGGTTGCATTGATAACTGCTTGATTAAAACCTCCGCATAATCCTCTGTTTGATGAAATGACAACAAGTAAAATGTTGTTTGGTTCGCGGTTTTCTGTAAAAGGATTTTCTTCTATGGTCACATTTTTATTCAGATTTTGCAGTATCTCATTTAGTTTATCTGCATATGGACGAAGGTTTGTGATTCGTTCCTGCGCTTTTTTGAATTTAGCAGCAGATACCATTTTCATTGTATTGGTTATCTGCCGTGTAGATGTAATGGAATTAATCCTGGACCTTATGTCTTTTAAACTTTCCATACAGTTGGGTATCTATTATTATTTTAGTTCTTCTTCTGGTTTTAGTTCGTAATCTGCTGCAATATCATTTGCTGCCTGTGTTATTTTTTCTCCAATTTCATCATCAATTATTCCTTCTTTGAGTTGGTTTAATACATCCTGATGTTGTGTCCTCATGAGCTGCAGGAAATTATGCTCAAATTCTTTGATTTTGTTAATCGGGACTTTTTTCAACAGGCTTTTGGTACCGCAAAATAGAAGAGCAATTTGGTCTTCTACAGGAACGGGAGAATATTGTTTTTGTTTGAGAATTTCTACATTCTTCCTTCCTTTGTCTATGGTGTTTTTAGTGGATTCGTCGAGGTCTGAACCGAATTTAGCAAAGGACTCAAGTTCACGGAATTGTGCCTGGTCGAGTTTAAGGGTTCCGGCCACTTTTTTCATGGCTTTGATCTGGGCATTCCCCCCAACACGTGAAACTGATATACCCACATTGATGGCAGGCCTGATTCCTGAGTTGAACAATTCTGTTTCGAGGTATATTTGTCCGTCGGTTATGGATATTACATTGGTTGGAATATAGGCTGAAACGTCGCCTTCTTTGGTTTCGATAATAGGAAGAGCTGTTAAAGAACCACCACCTTTTACCATAGGCCGGATGGATTCAGGGAGGTTATTCATTTTTTTTGCCAGGTCATCGGATTCGATGATTTTGGCTGCTCTTTCAAGTAGTCTTGAATGCAGGTAAAAGACATCTCCCGGATATGCTTCCCTTCCAGGGGGCCTTCTTAATAGCAGAGATACTTCGCGGTAAGAAACGGCTTGTTTTGAAAGGTCATCATAAATAACCAGTGCATCTCTTCCGGTATCTCTGAAAAATTCACCAATAGCAGCGCCGGCATACGGAGCGTTGTATTGGAGTGCTGCCGGTTCGGATGCAGGAGCAGCAATGATGGTGGTGTATTGCATTGCATCATGTTCTTCAAGGACTTTGGCCACATTGGCTATGGTGGATTCTTTTTGGCCAATGGCTACATAAATGCAATACACAGGTTTGCCTTTGTCGAATTCTTGCTTTTGATTGATGATGGCATCTATCACAATGGCTGTTTTCCCTGTTTGCCGGTCGCCAATGATCAATTCACGTTGGCCTTTTCCAATGGGTATCATTGAATCAATTGCTTTGATTCCTGTTTGTAAGGGTTGATTTACAGGCTGTCTGTAAATAACCTGGGGAGCTTTTCGTTCAAAGGGCATTTCGTACATGTTGCCTCCAATGGGGCCTTTCCCGTCAACAGGCTCGCCAATGGTATTAATGATCCGCCCAAGCAGGCCTTCGCCCACTTTAATTGTGGAGACAAGTTTTGTACGCTTTACTTTATCTCCTTCTTTAATTTTTTCCGAAGGGCCCAGCAGTACGATTCCTACGCTGTCTTCTTCAAGGTTTAATGCAATGCCTTTGATCCCACAATCAAATTCCACGATTTCTTTTGCCTGTACGTTTGTAAGTCCGTGAACTATTGCAATGCCGTCTCCAACACGAAGCACTGTCCCGACTTCTTCGAGCTTGGTTTCTATATTATATCCTTCTAATTGTTGTTTTAATATAGATGAAACTTCCGATGCTTTAATCTCGTTAGCCATAATGTCTCACTATTTAATTATGTAATTGTATGTATTATATTTTTTTATCCAGAAAATGTTGTCTTATTTGATTTAAATTTGTTGATACACTTGCATCATATAATTGATCGTTGATTTGAAGAGTAAACCCTCCAATAATATCTTTGTTAACCTTATGGGTCATTTCTACGTCATAATTATAGTGCCGTTTAATGACTTCAATGATTTGTTGTTTGAAATCATCATCTAACTCAATTGTAGTGGTGAGTACAGCAGATTTTATTTTTTGCTGGCTTTTATAATAATCTAAAAAAGTTCTTAATATATTAAGTATATAAAATTCTCTCTTTTTTCGTATTATGAATAGTAAAAAATTGAGCGTTGGTTCTTTTATTTTGTCTTTAAATATCTCCTCTGTGATTTTAATTTTTTGAGCATAGGTGATTTGCGGATTGTTCACAAATAATGTAAAATCTTTTATTTGCGAAAGGGTGTTGTATAGTTTTCCGATGTCTTCATAAAGAAGAGGAAGAATCTTTTGTTCTTCACCTGTTAAATAAAGCGCTTTGGCATACCTTACTGAAATTTTGCTTCGGTTCATATTGTAATAAGAGCTTAATTCAATTTAATATCTTTAAGCAATGTATTGATATATTCTTTTTGAGATTTATCCTCTTCAAGTTTTTTTCTCAAAATTTTTTCAGCTATATCAATAGATAAATTAGTGATTTGCGTTTTCATGTCGTTGACAGCAGCAGCTTTTTCATTTTTAATGGCTTCCTTGGCTCTTTGGATCATATAATCTGCTTCTTTTTTTGCTTCGATTTTTGCATTACTTACTAATTTATCTTTAATTTTTTCGCCTTCTTTGATCATTTTGCTTCGTTCTTCTTTGGCTTCTGCAAGAATTTTAGCATTGCCGACCTGTATGTTTTCCATTTCTTTTTTGGCTGTTTCGGCTGCTTGTAGCGAATCATTGATGGTTTTTTCCCGTTCACGAATTGATGTAAGCAGTGGGTGCCATGCAAATTTCCTCATGATAAACAAAAGGATTCCAAAACATAATACCATCCAAAACAGCAATCCTATTCCAGGCGTTATTAGTTCCATAGACTACTTTTTTTTAGTTTATATTTTATACTGTGAAGTGCTCGTCACTTCACAGTAAATCTTTTGACACTATTAGTGTTTGTTCCATCATGTCCACTAACTTCGTTACGCTTGCCCCAATTTGCTCATTTACTACAGTAAACTGCGCTTTTTGGGGCTGCGCAAGCCTCGTTATCGAACATGATGATCCAAACACTTGAGTTTATAGACAGACTCTATTTATGATCGAGTCAATGTATTGTAAAGTAATTTTCTTTATTACAAAAATTATATTGCTGTATTAAACAAATAACACAAGCAAACAAACTACAGCAGCAAAGAAAGCCACACCTTCGATCAGGGCAGCAGAAATAATCATATTTGCTCTGATGTCTCCTGCAGCTTCGGGTTGCCGAGCAATACTTTCCATGGCATTTCCACCAATTTTGCCAATGCCATATGCTGCAGCAATGGCTGCTAAACCGGCTCCGATACTAGCACCTACCAAACCAAGTGCTGAAACTTCTAATAATACAAATAATGATAGCATAATTTATAATTTAAAGGTTAAACATGTAAATTTATTAAATATTTTAATGATGTGGCTCTTCGGTTGCTTCGCCTATATACAGGGCCGTTAAAATAGTAAAAATGTAAGCCTGTATGATAGCAATTAAGAAATCCAAAATCATCATGAATAAAATGAATACAATGGATAATGGGGATATACTATATCCCAAACTAACCTGGATTTGTCCGAATAAAAAGATTAAGCTTAAAAATCCAAGCTTGATAATATGACCGGCACTGATATTGGCGAAAAGCCGGATAGTCAGTGTAAATGGCTTTGTGATCATACCGACAACCTCAATCAAAGGAACCAATGGAATTGGTAATTTAAGCCACGTGGGAACATCCGGATTTAATTTTTCTTTCCAGTAATGCTTATTCCCGCTTATGTTTGTTACAATAAATGTAAATAAAGCAAGTGCAAGTGTACCGGCAATATTACCTGTTACAGCACCTTCTCCAAATAAAGGGAAAAGAGCAATTATATTATTTAACAGGATAAAAAAGAATATAGTTAAGAGGAATGGCATGAATTTCGCTGAATTTTTTTCGCCAATGATCGGGACGGCAACATTATCCCTGATAAACATGATCAGGGGTTCTACAAATGATTGCAATCCGGAAGGGGCACGGTAAGGATTTTTTTTGTATTTTCTGGCAACAGGGATGAATATGAATATTAGCAACAAAGAACTGATGAATACACCTGACCCGATTCTGGTAATTGAAAGGTCAAGAGGGGTGTATAGGCTTCCGTCTGCTAACTCCTCAACAATATCCCCTTTATGAGGGCCTTCCTGTGCAATCCTGAATCCTTTGTATGATGCTGTGCCATGATGAAATTTGCCGGACATGAATACATGCCATCCTGAGTGCTTGCTTCGAAGGATGATGGGCAGCGGAATGGTGATATGATGGTGATTGAAATGAATGATATGCCATTCATAAGAATCATATATGTTGTTGAGAATAAAGTCTTTTGGGTTAAATTTTTCTTCTTCTTTATGGTGGGATGTAGTGGTGTCGCTCTCCGTGGGAGAACTAAACCCGTTGAATGAATATATTGTTATGAAAACAAAGGTTAAAAGTAAAGGTTTCCAGTTTTTAGTACAAAGAGGACAACTATTCATTTACATTTTTTTTAAATTTTCAAAATTGTTCAAATATATAAAAATAGCTCGAATGTTGTATATCGTATACAAAAAATAACAAAAAATAAATGTGGAAATAAATGGTAAAGGCTGATTATCATTGCTTAATAAAAGGTAAGTTATTAAGATTAATAAATATGCTAATAATTTTAGCCCAAGTGTTAATAAAAAACGGGAGTTGAATTTTTGAGGTTTTTGGTGAATTGTGGTCACAAGATTCACATGTACTAAAATGGAAATGATCATGAAAGCCAGTACCACCAAGGGAAAAAGTGTAAAATAAAATTCGGATAGCACGGTATTGAATAAAAGATATCCTGCACCCACTAAAATAGCTGACAGGATAAAAATGTGCAAAATGAATTTTTTTAATGCATTACTCATCATGATGTGTATTTTTAAACTATTCGTTCCATTCAATATATAGTGCTATTTTTAAAATTTAATAAATTCTTTGATGCTATGGTATATGCTTAAAAATACACTTATTATAGTAAGTGCAACAGTAAATACTGGAAACTGCCATTGGACCCATTCATCCAGTTTTATGCCACCAATTACTCCCAATAATATTGTTCCAATCATTTGAAATGCAATGGAGGTGTATTTGATGTAATTATAATACTTTGGCTTTGGGTTGTTCTTTTGATTCTGTTTGGAGTTTTGATTCTTTTCCTTGTTTTTCATATGTGGTTTGTTCGGAGTCCATTTGACAATTCCCGACAAAAACACATCCGGGTTCAATGGCTAAACGGTTGACGATCATATCGCCTTTTATTTTAGAAGATGCTTTGAGGGATAATAATTCCGTTGTTGTAATCTTTCCTTCAATCTTTCCGGAAATATCACCATTCTTACAATGAATTTCTCCTTTGACTTTTCCGCTTTCACCAATGACTAATTTACCCGAAGTGTCTACATTTCCGGTTAAATTACCGTCAATACGTATATCTGAGCTTGAGTTTATGTCTCCTTTTATATTGGTTCCATTTCCAATGATGTTAATGCAATTATTGTTTTCTGGTTCTTTGTGATTTTTTCCCATAATAAAAAAGCTGTTTTATGAATAAAAAATGTTTAGGAACAAATATATAATAAATATGTAAACAAAAAACCAAAATTAATATACTTGAGTGGAAATGCAAAGTTTGTTATGAAAAATATTCATTCTAACACAGAAACAGTTTGAGTTTGAGCAACAGCAAGAGGGTTTGTTTACTCTCTTGCTCTATGCTCTAAACTGTTTTTTGTCGGGATGGCCAGATTTGAACTGGCGACCCCACGCCCCCCAGACGTGTACTCTAACCAAGCTGAGCTACATCCCGAAAATTGATAAGTGTGAGAGTGAGAGTATAAGGTGCAAGGGTTTCGCTTATTAAGCGATTCTGCAAAAATAACCATATATTAGAAAACAAAAAAATATTCTTTATTATTATTCATTTTATGACAATGTTATTATTATTATTTTTGTCAAAAAATTATAATCATTTAAAGTAATAAAAATGGCATTATTTGAACAATTGCATGTGGGTGACGAAAATGAAAAAAAAGAACAATCAAATGAGACTGAAAAAATAAAATGCCTTATCATTGGTTCCGGGCCGGCAGGATACACAGCTGCGATTTATACTGCACGGGCGAATTTAAATCCTGTATTATACCAGGGATTAGAACCCGGTGGACAATTAACGACTACCACTGATGTTGAGAACTTTCCGGGATACCCGGACGGTGTTACAGGGCCGAATATGATGAAAGACCTGCAAAAACAAGCAGAGCGTTTTGGCACCGACATAAGAATGGGGCTGGTGACATCGGTTGACTTTTCGTCAGCGCCTTATAAAATCATTATTGATGAATCAAAAGAGCTATTAGCAGAGACTGTGATTATTGCTACAGGAGCAAGAGCAAGATATCTTGGCCTGGAATCTGAAGCAAAGTTCAGGGGTATGGGGGTATCTGCATGTGCTACGTGCGATGGTTTTTTTTACAGGAATAAAGATGTGGCAGTAGTCGGAGGAGGCGATTCTGCAGCAGAAGAAGCACTCTATTTATCAGGCCTTTGCAATAAAGTTTATCTGATTATCAGGAAAAATTATATGCGTGCATCCAAAATTATGCAAGACAGGGTTTTTCAGTCTCCGAATATTGAAATATTGTTTGAACATACAACAAAAGAAATTGTAGGGAATCACGGGGTAGAAGGCGCTGTTTTACATAATAAACGATCCGATCAGGAGGTCAGGATCAATGTAGAAGGATTTTTTTTGGCAATAGGACACCAACCCAACACAGACGTATTTAAAGATTTTCTTGAAACAGATGAAAATGGTTACCTCAAAGTTAGCCAGAATACCACAAAAACGAAAGTACCAGGCATATTTGCATGTGGAGATGTAATAGACACCATGTATAAACAAGCAGTAACTGCTGCTGCTTCCGGTTGTAAAGCTGCTATAGAAGCAGAAAGGTATTTGCAAACAAAGTAAAACTCGGGCTTTAGAGACAAATACTACTTAAACACTTGCTTCATCAAGGGATGCTTATGCAGTCATGAAAACGTACCCGGCATAAACCACAAAGGCGTCATTGCGAGGGCTTTGCCCGAAGCAATCTTTTGGATAAAGCA
>CAZJWE010000082.1:0-14309 GCA_964549265.1 uncultured Bacteroidales bacterium
AACAAAATAAATTAAAAAGATTTTTCATATGGATGTCTCATCAAGATTATCAATGAAACAAAATAAAAATAAATAAAAATAAAAGTAAAATAAAAAAATTGAACCCATAAAAAATCCCTGCATCAATTAAGAATACAGGGATTTTTTTAATTAGGCTTTATTTGTTTATTCTTTTATAAACATCTGTTTTACAAATCCTTCACCTGTCTCACAAATCAATAAATACATACCGTTTAATAATCCGGAAACATCAACAGTTTGGATATTTTCGGACTGAATGGTTTGTATTGTTTTCCCTGACAAGTCAATGATGGTGGCTTTGTTTATTTGTAAATCACCGGAAATATGAATTACATCATTGGCCGGATTAGGATGTATGTTTAATGTGTTTTGATCTGTG
Source organism: uncultured Bacteroidales bacterium (assembly GCA_964549265.1). Taxonomy (GTDB): domain Bacteria; phylum Bacteroidota; class Bacteroidia; order Bacteroidales; family JBBRXJ01; genus CAYMKE01. The sequence continues at coordinate 401 of CAZJWE010000082.1, forward strand.
AGTTCATCCATATCTAACACAATGAAGGTTCGTTCTTCACTCCAGGCACTTGTATTTCCGGCACGATCAATTGAACGCGCTTTCCATGTAAAATTACCAGATTCCTGTACATTGACTGTAATTTCCAACGCACTTCCGGCATCATAAATGCTATCATTATACATCACTTCATAACCGGCAATACCGGATTCATCATTTGCAGCCAACCATTTTAGAAGTACATCACCCTGCCTTGTTACAAAATCATTCAATGGCCTGTAAAGTTCAGGAACAGAAGGTGCGGTAGTATCTTCCAACACAATGGTAAACGTACTCGTGTCGCTCCATGCACTTAGGTTTCCTGCTGCATCGATAGCACGTACTTTCCAGGTATGGGTGCCTTCAGACATGATGTTTCGGGCATTGAAAAAGTCAATTGTTCCGGCATTGTATATACTATCATCAATGCTTATTTCATATTTTTCAATTCCGCTGTGGATATCAATAACTTTTTTCCATTTGAATGCAGGAGTATTATCTTTAACTGTATCTCCGGATACTGGCAATATAAGGTTTGGGGCGGCCGGTTTTGTTGTATCTTCACGAGGGGTGCCTTGGTATACTTCAAATTCCCAGAAAGACACTCCATACTGCCTTTTAATAGTAGCATACAACCTAATGTACCGGGCAGAGTCTGATAATCCGGTAATTTCTTCTTCATAATGATCGTCATACGTTTCTTCTAATTCATCATATACGGCATCCCAGGTGCCTGTATCACATTTACAAGTATCTATATTTTCACCTTCATATTTTAAACAACGTGAATAGATTGTACTCCAATTATTGGTATCTTTAGCTGTTTGCAAATGATAACCAAGAGCAAAAGCACTTTCCCACATAATTTTTATTCTGTTGAACTCATATACCTGGCCTAAATCAACATACCACCAAGTTGGTGCATGAAATTTACTTCCCCAGCGTGTTTCGTAATTACCATCGTTACCTCCTTGCAAAGATAACTCCTCCACTAAAGGTTGAACAGATTCTGCTGCTACATTTTTATTTAAAGCATAATTAATGGCTCCTTTTGTATAAAAAGTTCTTGTATTACTCCAGTCGCCGGGATTACCATTCATGTCTATTGCTCTTACCCTCCAGGTACTATCAGTAGTAGGCAACTGTCCGGATTGATACGATACATTTTGTCCGGTATTATGGCTGTTCTCATTAATTTGAATCTCATAACTAACCGGGCCGTCAATGTCATAAACCGGTTTCCAGGCAAATAATGGAGAAGCAGTAGTTAAATCGGCATCATCATAAGGCATTACCAATTCGGGTGCATCAGGCCCTACAACATCGTTGAATAAAGTATCTACAACCAAATTGTAGACAGATGTCCATGAACCCGTATTACTATCTTTATCAATAGCTCTTAATTTCCAGGTATAATCGCCGGTTGCTAAAGTATCGGAAATAAAACTTGTTTCATCGCCCGGTAACACAGAAACCGAGCCATTAATATCCAATTCATAGTTCAATATGCCGCTTTCATCAGAAACTGCTTGCCACATAAAAACAGGTGTTTGGCTTTTTGCCGTATCGCCGTCTGCAGGGCCAACAATTACAGGAGTCCCAGGAGGTGTGGTTTCTTCAACTATATCTTTATACTGTGCCACACCAAATACACTGGTCTTTGAACGAGCCATGTCTGCTGTTTCCCACCATGACAATTTACCTTCTTTGACTCCTTCGTCACTATCTATGATTTTCATTTCAAATCCTATAAATTCATCTGCCATTGGGTCATGAGATAATGTTTCCCACGGAATAAATCCTTCTACAACATAACCAACAGGATTTGTATTCACTATAAAATCTATATTTTCTGTAGATTTATTATTTTTTTCAACCATCATTCCATTTACACAAAAAACATAATGATAATCATCTTGTTCATAATACACCCGCTTATGATTATTTAAGTCGAGAAAAATTTCTATCCCGTCATTTTTTGATATATCATCCGCATCATATTGGGCTGATATATTATTATCCCTTACATTGACAATGAAATACAGCCCTTCGGAAGAGTATTGAAGTTTAAAATTTCCTGATAAATCATCTTCGTCATCAATTGTTCCTGATGATACATTTGCAATAGCATAACTGGTATCATTATCCCATACATTGTCCATAATACCATCTATTGTCACTTTATCAAAAGTATTATTAATGGTGGCAACATCATATTCTTTTACAAATGTTCGAATATAATCAGAACTGGAATTTCCGTCTACATCATAAGCTTCAACCTGAACCAGGTAGTTTCCGGGTGTATACACTGCAGTATAATCATAAGTCCCTGCAGTATCTACTTTCTTTTTTGTACCATTAATAAGAAAGATAACACTGTCTATTCCTACACTATCATATGCTTCTGCTACAATAGTGTATTCTTCACCGGCAACAAAATAAGCACTATCTATCGGTTCTACAATAGATACATCAGGGCCTCCGGCTCCGATAACATGAAGCGGACATAGCCCAATAAAAATTAGTACATTTAAAATCAATAAATAGTTTAGACGTTTCATAATTTTTGTGTTTTTTTATGAATTAATAAATTTCTCAAATTTAAAAAAAATAAAACAGATGAAAAATAAAATACTCAAAATACTTTTTTCCCGTAATGAAGATGTTTTACTTTAGAAAAGTTTAAAACCCTTTTAAATGTTTTTTTTAGGGTTTTATTTTTTTATAATGTATAGACTATAAATAAAATAAGTAAACAAGTGAAAAACATAAGCATTATTGGTGCAGGGAATGTTGCAACCCACCTTTCTCTGGCACTTCAAAAAAAAGGCTATAAAATTGTGCAGGTTTATAGCCGTACTACAGAACATGCAAAGGAGCTGGCAAAACAATTGAATGTTGATTTCATTTCGGATTTAAACAAACTATCTCATGAAACAGATATGTTTGTCATTTCTCTTAAAGACGATGCTATTCAAACTGTTTTAAAATATGTAAGCGGTTGTAAACAGATGGTTGTCCATACAGCCGGAAGTGTAGGGATAGATATTTTCAAAGGATATGTGAATAATTATGGCGTGTTATATCCATTGCAGACCTTTTCTAAATCAAAACCTATAGATATTTCAAACGTACCATTCTTCATTGAAGGAAACAATGAAAACGTTGTTCAAACAGTTGCCGGTATAGCAAAACAGCTATCCATGCATGTTTATGAAACCGATTCACAACAACGTTTATGTTTACATATTGCAGCAGTATTTGCCTGTAATTTCACTAATCACATGTATGCTCTGGCAGAAAAACTATTGGAAGGCCAGGGGTTGTCCTGGAATATTTTGCATCCTTTAATCCGGGAAACAACCGATAAAATTTTAACAATGTCTCCTGGTGATGCACAAACCGGGCCTGCTGTAAGAAACGATCAAAAAACACTTGCCAAACATATCGAACAATTAAGCAATCATAAAGATTTACAAAAAATATATAGTTTTGTAACGCAGCATATTTATCATGAAAGGAAAAACAATAATACACATGAGTAATAATTTTAAAGAAGAATTAAAAAAAGTAAAAGCATTTGCATTTGATGTAGACGGGGTTTTTTCCACGGTAGAAACATACCTTCATCCTTCGGGAGAATTGATGAGGACCATGAACCTCCATGACGGATATGCCCTACAATACACACTTAAACTCGAATACCCGGTTGGAATCATTTCAAGAGGAGATTCTGACCCTGTTTATAAAAGATTTGCAAGATTAGGCGTAAAGGATATTTATTTACAATGCACAGACAAGCTGAAGGCATTAAATATTTTTTTAACCAAATACCATTTAAACCCCGCCCATGTTCTTTATATGGGCGATGATTTGCCGGATTTAGAAGTTCTGTCGCATGTGGGAGTTCCAACTTGCCCCTCGAATGCTGTTCATGAAGTAAAAAATGTATGCAAATATATTTCAGACAAAAAAGGCGGGCACGGATGTGTAAGAGATGTATTGGAACAGGTTTTAAAATTGCACGGAAACTGGATGAATAAAAAACTGATTTAACGGTAATACTCCTGGTAATAATAATCCAAACAGAAAATAAATAAATCAAATTTATTTATATCTTTGTTTTGTATTTTACATCATCGAAAGATGAGAATATATATTTTGTTTAACTTAAAATTTCTATTAAAATGGCATATGTAATTAATGATGAATGTACTGCATGTGGAACATGCATTGATGAATGTCCGGTTGAAGCTATTTCAGAAGGCGATGACAAATATAGCATTGACCCGGAAACTTGCACAGACTGTGGTGCGTGTGCAGATGTTTGTCCGGTAGAAGCAATACATCCGGCAGATTAAAACAATAAATCATCATAATTTATTTACAGGCTGTCTGATTTTTTATATTTGGACAGCCTTTTTTTATTCATAATAACCATATTCAATTTTGAATAATGTACGATAATTATATGTTGCATAAAACCAGTCTATAGCGACACAAAGTCCGTCCTCATTATATGTATACGTTTTTTTAGAAAAATCTTTATCGGCTGATTTCCTGTACTCTTCTTCTGTTAATTGACCTTTTTCATTATAAAATAATTTGCGTTTGATAAACACATCATGCCCTTTATCTTCTTCACTGATCTTTGCTAATCTGTTGTTTGAATTATAAGCATAAATAATTTTATATTCAAATTCCCCTTCTTCAAATTTTGTTTCGTTGAGCTTTTGTCCTCTGTCATTATAAACATACACATATTTCCAATGTTCTTTTTTAGTATCATCATATTTAACTTGTTTAATGAGCAGGTCTTGTTCATCATAAAACTCAATGATCTCAAATAAAAAAACATCATCTTTCCCAAATACTTTAATCGTTTTTTTATTATCAGCATAAGAGATAGTCCTTTTTTCATTCAGATTATCTCCTGTATAATATAAAATAGTGGTTAATTTTCCTTTATCATTATATTTATATCTGATTGTATAATAATCTGTTCCATTGAAGCCTTCTTCTTTTTCCCGCTTTTCATCATGCCCATAGAAAAAAGATTTTCTGTATACCAGTTTATTCCTCCGTGCATCGAATCGCTTATATGATGTTAACAAATTATCTGGTGTATATTTATATTCTTCTTTGGAGACAACATCTCCCCTGGAGTTATACTGAACATGTGTTAATATATCACCGTTTTGGTTATATGTTTTGACAATGTTTTTATATCCGGTTTTATCCGGTTTACTATTTTTATATGAATGATTATACCGTATTTCCGTTTTAACATTGAATTGTTCAATATTTTTTTCATGTTTTTCAAAAAAAACATTACTCTGTGTATATCCCGAATTTAGGGGGATTATAAGAAAAAATATATAAAAAACAAAATTATTTTTAAACATTAAGCGTATTTTAAGTATAAAATTAATAAAAAATTATTTACTTTAGTATAGATTTTATCTTATAAATACTAAAGTATTGTATAGATACGATTTCAAAAATACAAAACCAATGAAAGCATTACTCAAAATTTTTAGTGTTTTTTTATTTTTTTTCAATATTTCACTCTATGCCCAAGAAAATCCAAAAATCCCAATCAAGGACTTTAAAATTGAAGGCAAAAAAGGATTTAATACTGCATACCGGAACTTAGAAATGGGTAATCAATACTATGAAACAGGCGTTGGCACCTATGACATTGCATTGGAACATTTTCTTCAGGCACGAAAATACAATGACAACTTTAATGCACTGGATTATAAAATCGGTGTTTGTTATTTATTTACACGAAAAAATTTAGATAAGGCCATTCAATACCTATACCAATCAATAGAAGGAGAAAAAGATTTTTATGATATCAAATTCTTATTAGGCAGGGCATACCACTACAATTATCAATTTGATAGTGCCATCTCCTATTATACTTCTTTTCTGAATTCTCTGCGGGGTCCGGATGCAGATATGAATAAAGAATACATTGAAAAACTGATATCTGAGTGTAAGACAGCAAAAATTAAAATCCAAAAGCCTGCCAGAGCAGAAGCAAAATGCTTAGGCCGGTCTATAAACTCTCCTTATGATGATTTTAATCCGATCTTTGGAGACAGCGTCATGTATTTCACTTCAAAGAGACAGGGAACGACAATGGGCAACCGAAATCCTATTGATTTTAAATTTTACGAAGATATTTACTATTCTCAAAACACTGCCGGATTATGGCGAAGAGCTAAAAACGTTGGCAGGCCTGTTAATTCAGCAGTAAATGATGCTGCAATTGCATATTTTCAGGATGAAGATAAATTATTTGTATATAATGACAATAATGGAGGGGACATTCATTACACAACACCCAAAGCTACCGGGGGATGGTCAACACCAAAGCCTTATCTTCCAAATATATTGAATACCAAAGAAAGGGAGTCATCAATTGCATTTTCTGATGACAGGGAGACGATTTATCTTGTATCAAAACAAGAAGGCTCGTTAGGTGGAAAAGATATTTTTGTTTGCCATAAAAAATCATCCGGTAAATGGTCGAAACCCAAAAACCTGGGGCCAAACATCAATACAAAGTATGACGAAGAAGGGGTTTTTATTACTCCTACCGAAGATACGCTGTTTTTCAGCTCACAAGGCCACGAAACAATGGGTGGGTTTGATATTTTTTATGTAACCAAACAAAAAAACGGCGAATGGTCAAAACCAAAAGGATTAGGCCATCCCATTAATACGCCGGACAATGATATCTTTTTCAAAAAATACGGAAGGCGTTTTTACTATTCTTCCGTTAAAAAAGAAGGATTTGGCGGACTTGATATTTATGTAGGCATCTTTTATGAACCGGTAACATGGATCAAAAGCATGGTGGTTGTGAAAGACAGCAATCAAAAGGTGGTGCCGAATGCAACAGTAGAATTTCTTGACAAAACAACCGGAAAAATCATTGGATCCGCCTCTACCAACGAAGATGGTGTGGTTAAAAAAATCCCCGAATTCAAAAGCAAGATAAAAGAAATTGGTGTACAGGCCAATGCAGAAGGATTTATGATGTATTCTTCCAACATTGAAATCACACCGGAAAATTATAACGATACACTGAGCAAAGTCTTCGAATTGGAAAAAATTGATGTAGGGAAAAAAGTGGTGCTCAATAATATTTATTTTGAATTTGACAAATCCAAACTCAAAGAGTCATCATTCGAAGAATTGAACAAGCTGGTAGAATTCATGAATAAATACCCTTCTGTTAAAATATTAATTTCAGGACATACCGACAATGTAGGTTCTTTAAAATACAATGAACGCCTTTCCGAAGCTCGCGCCAAAAGTGTTTACAATTACCTTATAGAACATGATATTGATAAAGACAGGCTGACTTACAAAGGATTTGCCTTCAACCAACCCATTGCTACCAATGAAACCGAAGAAGGACGCCAGCAGAACAGGCGGGTGGAGTTTAAAATAATGAATAAATAAATTATTAATTGTTAATTGGGTGTGGGCGTGTGAAGAGGTTAAGTGAGTGTGAAGATTAGTGATAAAGATATAATCAATAAAACAAAAATAATTGTTGTTAAATGATTTATATAAGCTGTCCGCTTAACATCCTTATGTGTTAATGTTCTTTCATGTTCACCGATGTAAGGTTTATTTATTTTTTCTCCATGATATATGTTCGGGCCACCAAACCGGCAATTTAGTATCCCGGCCAGTGCTGCTTCGGGGTAACCGGCATTGGGACTGGAATGACGATGGCCATATAAAAAGATATACCGGAGGCCTCTTTTGCTCCATCCTGCCACAACCATTAGCAAAGCGGTAATACGTGCTGGGAGAAAATTCACAACATCATCAAGCTTTGCTGCAAACAGTCCAAAGTCTTTATACCTTGGATTCTTATACCCGATCATTGAATCAAGTGTATTGATTGCTTTATAGGCAAACATCAAAGGAATTCCTCCCAGTGCATAATAAAACAACGGGGCAATCACCCCATCACTTAAATTTTCTGCAAGGGTTTCCAACACTGCTTTGCGTATTTGGTGTTCATTTAATTGCGATGTATCCCTTCCCACGATCATACTCAACTGCTTACGTGCAAGAAAAAGGTTTTGTTGCTTTAATGTTCGTTCTACTTTTATCCCTTCTTTGATCAACTGCTTGTTGGCAATGCCATAAAACAGCATGATGACTCCAAAGACAACAAACCACCATGGAAAATTTTTGAGCCAATAAACAATCACATACAACACCCCGAATGTGAATCCTACAATGCTAATAACGGTAAAACATCCTTTCAATGTTATATATGCACCTCTATTCAAATGCTTATCAAACCACGCAATGAACGATCCGATTATACGCACCGGATGAGGCAGCCGGTATGGATCACCGAATATCATATCCAGTAGAAATCCGCCAATCAATGAAATGGCCATGAGAACAAATTCATCCTTTAATAAATTCCAATACATTTATCTTGTCATTATAAATTCTTTGATTCCCTTAATCAATATTTCATTATACTTTTCCTTTTGTACTGCCACCCGGAAATAAGAATTGTCCAATCCCCTAAAATTTGAAGCATCGCGGATAAGAAGTTGATAGTTTTCAAGTAAAAACATTTTCAATTCACCGGCACTGCCTTTGTTTAATTTTACAAGAAAAAAATTGCAAGATGAAGGATAAATGTTCACCTCAGGAATACTTAACAATTGGCTGTAAAACAAGTCACATCTATCTGAAATTTCTTGTTTACAGGGTTTCAATTCATCATAATGATCAAAAATATAATGCCCGGCTTCCAAAGCCATAGAATTTACATTCCACGGGATCAGGTTTCCATGTATTATCTTACTGACAGATGGGTGTGCAACTACATATCCTAATCGCATTCCCGGAATTGCAAACGATTTGGTAAGTGAACGGACAATAATCAGGTTTTTGTTTTGCAGTACATACGGAATCAATGAAGCTCCTTTTGTAGATAACTCTAAAAAAGCTTCGTCAATAATAAAATGTATGTCCGGATTTAATGAAGAACATTTTATTAATGTTTCCAAAGAGTTTATTCGTCCATCCGGATTATTTGGATTTCCCAACCATACAAACCGGGAATGCAAAGTTATATCATCATTAAACTCTTTTGATGGGATAAAAGATATATCATGTTGATATCGTTTACATGCATCTTCATATTCAGAAAAACAAGGATAAATAATAGAAGTTTTTGCTCCTTTAAATTGGTGTGCCAACATGTAAAAAGCATCGGTAGCCCCATTTGTAACAATTACCTGTTCCGGTTTTATTTGATGATGATGGGCAATCTTTTCACATAATACATGTGCATCCGGATCAGGATAATGAACAATCCTGTTCATTTGTTGTTTTAGATGATTTTCCAATTCTTTATTCAGCCCTGCATACCAGATGCTCGAGCTAAAATCAGCAACTACTTGCTGTTGGTATCTATGAATATCACTTCCGTGTCCGTTGATCATAATTGTTGTAAAATATTATAAAAAAGTTTCATATTGGTGTGCTTTCTGACAAATGCAGCCAGTTTATCATAGTGTTCTTCTTTGAATGCACTATAATCTATAGGTTGTGATGACTCATTCATTTTGTTTGTTTCCCTGAGAATATCATCAATCACCACCTGGTTGTCAAATATTCCATGAACATAAGTGCCCCATGTTCTTTTATTCTTATAATAGCCATCTTGTTTATCCGGATTGATCGTACACAAAGGGGCATCAACTCCATTTACAGGAACCGTATTTCCCATATGAATCTCATACCCTTTGCAATCATCCTTATTATCAAGAAATAAAAAAGAGCATTGTTCGGTCGTCTTTTCTTTATGAATTGTTGTAACAACTGGCAATATGCCAAGGCCCGGTATCATATCAACATTTCCCTCAATATGATCGGGGTCCCGTATTTCTTTTCCCATGATCTGGTAGCCACCACAAATACCATATATTTGTTTGTTTGCATCGTGCATCCGCATGATAGCACTTGCCAGGCCCGTATTTCTTAAGTGCTGCATATCCGAAATGGTATTCTTAGATCCGGGGATCAGGATGATATCGGCTTGTTCCACTTCTTCCGGGATATGAGTATAGTACAAATGTACACCGGGGATCCGTTCCAGATGATTAAAATCGGTAAAGTTTGACATGTGCCTGAGCAATACAACAGCAATATTAATATGTCCGCTTTGAGCAGAACCTTTGCGGTGTTCCATGACTACAGAATCTTCCTGTTCAATATAGATGTCTTTAAAATAGGGGATAATGCTCAACACGGGTTTGCCTGTGATCTTTTCCAGCATATCCTTCCCTTTCTCAAACAAGGCAATATCGCCCCTGAACTTATTAATGATAATGCCTTTGACCAGGTTTCGTTCTTCTTCTGGCAGCAATTGAATGGTTCCGTATATTGAACCGAAAATACCACCCCGGTCAATGTCGGCAATTAAAAAGGTAGGGGCTCCAACTTCACGTGCTACGCGCATATTTGTAATGTCCTTTTCCCACAGGTTCATCTCTGATATGCTCCCTGCCCCTTCAATAACAATGGGGTTGTAATGTTTTTCCAGATTATAATATCCTTTCATAGCTTCCTGAAAAAGCCGGTTACGGTCTGTTATATCAAAATATTCTGAGGCAGACTGATTCCCAATAGACTTGCCGTTCAAAATAACTTGCGACACACAATCGCCGGTGGGTTTGAGCAATACCGGATTCATGTCAGTGGTACAATCAATACTGCATGCTTCGGCTTGTACAGCCTGAGCACGTCCAATCTCGCCCCCGGCAGAAGTAGGATAGCTGTTTAAAGACATGTTTTGTGCTTTGAACGGCGCCGGTTGATATCCATCTTGCTTTAGTATCCTGCAAAAAGCTGCATTGATTATGCTTTTCCCAACATCGGAACCGGTGCCGACAAACATGATAGGAGCTGGTTTGTTCATTTGTTTCGTTGTTTAGTTAATTGTGTTGATTTGGTTGGTTGAAAGTCTGTACTTATTTTTTTTTAGAAGTTTGAAGTTTGAAGTATAGAAGTTAGAAGGGTGTTGATCTGTCTTTCTGGGAGTATTCAAACATACTTCCATCAATTTTCAATTCAACCATCTCCCCATAGTCAATTTTTCGTTCAAACATGGTATACGGAGAGGTATTCAAAACTTTTGATAAAATAGCCCGTATCGGGCCTCCGTGTGTTACCACCGGAATAACCTCATCTGTGGAAATTCTACACAGATCTTCAAGGAATGCCGTTGTTCTGTTGTACAAATCTTTATATGATTCCCCGCCCGGACAAGCTATGTTCCAATAGTCACCAAACCATTGTTGCCCTTTTAAACTTTTATATATTTCATCCCAATGTACGCTTTCCCAGGCACCAAAATCCATTTCTTTTAATCGTATGTCATATTTTATAGGACATTCATTTCCTGCTATTTTTTCTGCCAGTTTATGGCATCGCTGTAGTGGACTTGAATACACAATTTCAAAAGAATACATATCCAATCTTTCCAATACCTTCAACACTTCTTCTGCAAAGGTAGCAGAAACATCCACATCCAGGTTGCCATAACAAATCCCTTTGGGGATGTTTACACTGGTATGTCTGATGAGGAGTAATTTCATAAATTAAAGTTAAATGATATAGCAATAGCTTTTTAAAAAAGAAGTTAGAAGTTAGAAGGCTACTGCTCTGTCTTTCTTCTGAATTCTGTATTCCTTCTTTCAGCTCACTTGCTTTCTTACGGCCAATTATTATGATATACAAGCAATACAGCCAGATAAAATAATATTTCGCTTATTTGTTGCAAAGCGCCCAAAATATCTCCGGTATATCCTGATATTTTTTTATGAATGTATTGACGAAACCGCAGGAAAACCAACCCCATCAATACAACAAATACAGGCCATACATTCCATCTCACCAGCAACCCGGCGGGTAAACAAACCAACAATGCCACCATCAGGTCTGCTTTTTTGCCTTTTGTCCCTATGGGCTTGCTTTTGCTTAATGCATCGTTCCGTACATAGCGGCTTGTAAAGATGAGGATAACAGGAATGAAGCGGCTGACAACATGCCCTGCAAGGATGATCAGGGGCAGTTTGATCATTGGAAAATGAATTAAGAGCATATATTTCACTGCCAGCATCATCACCAGTCCGATGGCGCCATATGTTCCAAGGCGGCTGTCTTTCATAATTGTAAGGATGCTTTCTTGATCCATCCCCCCTCCCATTCCGTCGCAAAAATCGGCAAATCCGTCTTCATGAAAGGCTCCGGTTGCAAAGATAGAAGCTATCATGCTTAAAAGAAGTGCTAAATGAACTGGTAAAATGAATTGAAAACTCCAAAACACTAGTGCTGCAATACCTCCTATCACAAAGCCGATTAAAGGAAAATATTTGGTAGCCCGGTTCAACAAATCATCCGTATAGCCTTTTATGGCCGGTACAGGAATCCGGGTGTAAAACATGAATGCCGTGATTAATATGTTGAATTCTTTTTTCAAAACAGATGTTAATTTTTTATTATCAGCAAGTTCCACAGCAACAACCGCAGCCGCTATCCATTTCATTTTTATTTTCTTTATTGCTTACTCCGGCATCGTCAAAGCTGGCCATTTCATTCAAGAAATTTACAGCAGACTGGATAATGGGGAAGGCTACTGCTGCGCCTGTTCCTTCTCCAAGCCTCATACCCAGTTTTAGCACCGGTTCTGCACTGAGGTATTCGAGCATGGCTTTGTGGCCTGCTTCATCAGATTGATGACAAAAAATGCAATGATCCGGTACCTTAACATCCATTTGATAGGCGATCAGTAAGGCAGATGTGGCAATAAACCCGTCTACCATAATCACCATGCCTTTTTCTGCTGCTTCAAGCATGCCACCGGCCATCATGGCTATCTCGAATCCTCCGTATGTAGCCAGGATGTCCATTGGATACTGTACATTATGTTGTTCTGAGGCTTTTGCCAGGATAGCTGTTTTTTTATCCAATCCATTATCATCATGCCCGGTTCCTCTTCCTGTGCATTCTTTGATTGGTTTTCCGGTACATTTATGCATGATGAGTGATGCTGCTGATGTATTGCCAATGCCCATTTCACCAAAACCAATGATATTGCACTTTTCGTTATATTTTTGTGCAACAATCTCCCGGCCTTTTTGAATAGCCTGTTCACATAATTCATTTGTCATGGCCGCTTCTTTAAGGAAATTACGGGTTCCTTTGGCTATTTTGGCATGAATCAGGCCCTTTGCATTTTCCGGAAAGTCATGATCTACTCCTGCATCCACGACTTGTAGATTAATATTATGCTGCCGGCAAAACACATTGATGGCCGCGCCCCCATTTAAGAAGTTCATGACCATTTGAAAGGTGACTTCTTTGGGAAAGGGGCTTACACCTTCGTCAACAATTCCATGATCGCCGGCAAACACAAGCATGCATGGATTGTTCAGGGTTGGCGTAAGGGTTTGCTGAATGCTCCCTGTTTTTTTTGCTATTGATTCTAAAACCCCCAATGACCCGGGTGGCTTTGTCTTTAAATCTATTTTCTGTTGTAATTCTTGTTCCATTGTCACAATTTCTTAAAATGATTAAAAATAATATTTTAACAGATAATATCTACCGGTTTAAGCAAATAAGACATTATCCTTCACACTTCACACTTCATACTTCATACTTCATACTTCATACCTCATACCTCATACCTCATACTTCATACCTCATACCTCATACTTCATACCTCATACCTCATACTTCATACTTCATACCTCATACCTCATACTTCATACCTCATACCTCATACCTCATACCTCATACCTCATACCTCATACCTCATACCTCATAC
>CAZJWE010000083.1:0-14276 GCA_964549265.1 uncultured Bacteroidales bacterium
GGTTTCTTTTTTGTCTTCTGGCTGTTCTTTTTTGGGCTCTTCTGCTTTTTTCTTTGTTTCAGCAGTTTCTGCTTTTTTAGCTGATTCTGCTTTTTTAGCTGATTCTTCAGCCATAGAAGATTTTAAGTTTTCCAGATCAGTTGATAAATCACCAAGTGTGGTTTTTTCAAGTTTTTGTTTTATCTTTTTGGTTGTTTTCTTTACATTTTCATTTTCATTTTTTCTGACTTCATCCTCTTTTTCTTTTTCCTGATCTTTGTATGCTTTTACATGACTTAAGATGATTTTTTTATCATCTTTGGAAAAATCAATGACTTTAAAAGGCAATTTTTCTTCTAATTCTGGCATTTTGCCATTTTGTTTTTCCAAATGTTTTTTAGAAGCAAATCCTTCTACTCCATAAGGCAATGATACTTTTGCTCCTTTGTCAAGCATTTCAATAATGGTACCTTCATGAATGGAATGCACATTGAAAATGTTTTCAAAAACATCCCAGGGGTTTTCTTCTAATTGTTTGTGCCCCAGTCGAAGTCTTCTGTTCTCTTTGTTGATTTCCAGAACAACGACTTCTATTTCATCATTTACGGAAGTAAATTCTGCCGGGTGGTTGATCTTTTTTGTCCATGAAAGGTCTGAAATATGGATTAAGCCGTCAATTCCTTCTTCAATCTCAACAAATATTCCGAATTTAGTAAAGTTTTTAACTTTTGCATTTGTTTTGCTATCAATAGGATATCTTTCTTCAATGTTTTCCCATGGGTCAGGTTTAAGTTGTTTAAGACTTAATGCCATTTTACGTTCTTCCCTGTCCAGTGTTAATATTTTGGCTTCTACTTCGTCGCCAATCTGTAGGAAGTCTTGTGCGCTTCTTAATTGTTGAGACCATGACATTTCAGAAACATGAATCAATCCTTCAACACCTGGTTTAATTTCTACAAAAGCACCATAATCAGCTAATACCACTACTTTAGCTTTAACGATATCACCTACCTTTAAGTTTTCATCAAGTGATTCCCACGGGTGTGGAGTCAATTGTTTAAGGCCCAGTGCAATTCTTGTTTTGTCTTCGTCAAAATCCAGCACTACAACATTGAGTTTTTGGTCGAGTTGTACTATTTCTTCCGGATGATTGATTCGTCCCCATGACAAATCCGTAATATGGATCAACCCGTCAACTCCTCCAAGGTCTATGAATACTCCATACGATGTAATATTTTTTACTGTTCCTTCAAGAACCTGACCTTTTTCAAGCTTTGATATGATTTCTTTTTTCTGTTGTTCCAGTTCAGCTTCTATAAGTACTTTATGAGATACAACAACATTTTTAAATTCGTGATTAATTTTCACAACTTTGAAGTCCATTGTTTTATCTACATAAGCATCGTAGTCCCTGATAGGTTTTACATCTATTTGAGAGCCGGGCAAAAATGTTTCGATGCCGAACAAATCTACAATCATACCACCTTTGGTCCTGCTTTTGATGTATCCTTTGACAACTTCTCCGGTTTCATGCAGTTTGTTGATTTGTTCCCAGGCTTTTAATGTTCTGGCTTTTTTATGCGATAGAATGAGTTGCCCTTCTTTATCTTCTTTATTTTCAATGTATACACTTACTTTATCGCCTACTTTAAGCTCAGGATTGTATCTGAACTCATTAAGACTGACAACACCTTCGGATTTATAACCAATGTTAATTACTACTTCACGTTTGCCTACTGTAACAACAGTCCCTTCAACAATCTCTTTCTCATTGATTGTGGAAAGTGTTTCATTATACATTTGACTGAATTCAGTATTTTCAGGAATTTCTTCTAAGTTTTGAGCTTTTTCATATTCTTCCCAATTGAAATCTTCAAGTTGTTGCTGAGGCAATTCAAAATCGTCGCCTTCTTCTAATTCTTCTTCTTTATGTTCTTGATTTTTATCATCTATATTGTCGTCAGAATTGACACTTTCTCCTTGATTTTCAGTAGATTCATTAATTTCTTCAGAAGTTCCTTCTAAGTTTTTCTCCTGTTCAACTTGTGTATTATTTTCGTCTACCTCATGTTGTGTCTGTTCTTGTAGATTATTCTCTTGCTTTTCTATCATTTAAATTAGTTAAAAATTAATGGGTTATACAATATATTTATTATTTTAGGTTGCAAAAGTAAAATATTTATTCTAACTATAGAAATAAATAAGTATAATTTTTTTAAAGTTTATGATGATATTCATCAATTTAATTGTCTTTATATGTTTGTAATAAGTTTATATTGAAATAATAACGCTTGTTTTTTACATTTTCCATTTTATTACTGTATGAATAAAATTTTTATCTTTATTTTGGTAAGCTGTTTGAAATTTATTTGCTTTTGTGATTATTTCGTCCCGATAATTATTGTCTGTTGAATGAAAAAATACAGCAGGTTTTCCTTTTTCTGATCTTATAACCCTTGAAAATTGTTCAATTACATTGTTTTCTTGCTCATTTCTCCCTACTATGATCCACCATTTTTTTTCATCAATGAAATAATGCCTTCCGGTGTTTATAAGGGGCAATGTTTTTTCGTTGATTAGTTTATTTTCAACCAATATCCTGAATCTTTTTTCAAGTCCTTTTTCACATAATAAACATCCTCCGGCCGGCCCTGGAAATTGGATGTTATATTTATTTGCCAATGCAATTTGTTCTTTTCTGTTTCTGCCCCGAATGCCAATATCATTCAACGGCCTTAGTATATTGAAATTTATTTTGCGCTTCATCAAATCGAGTGCATCTTTGTTCTGAGACATAGGCCTCTGGCCAAGAACTTCTCCAGTGGCCATGTGCTTTATATCATGCTTTTCTGCATATATCTTAGCATATTCATACATGAATAGTTTGCAATCTATGCATGGGTTGTAGCCTGTTCCTCTTCCATGTTTGGGATGTTCAATAGCATCAATGTATTTATTGAGCATTTCTCCTTTTGTACAATCAATAATTGTTAAGCGAATGTTTTCATTTTCAAGAAATTCGTCCAATTCAGAAGAAGGAGCAAAAGGTAATTTAAAATACAGGGCTTCAACAATATAGTTTTGTTCTTTTAATAATTTAACGGCTAACCTTGAATCCAGTCCTCCTGAATACAATACAATAATAGGGTCTTTTTTTTCATTGTTCATATAAGCTCAGGATTTGAAAGAGTTGAAATTCAGCTTTTTAAATTCTATTTCCATCATAACCCCATTTGAGGTACAAAGACCCCCAGGTAAATCCTCCACCAAAAGCTGATAAAATAAGGTTATCGCCTTTTTTTAGTTTATTTTCCCATTCCCATAGGCATAAAGGGATGGTTGCAGCAGTTGTATTGCCATATCGTTGAATATTGATCATGACCTGTTCTTTCTTGATATTCATTCTTCTGGCAGTAGATTCAATGATTCGAATATTTGCCTGATGAGGAACAAACCAATCTAAGTCATTGGCATCCACATTATTCCGTTTCATGAGTTCCACAGATGTATCTCCCATTTTTGACACAGCAAATTTAAAAACGGGCTGCCCTTCTTGATACACATAATGTTCGCGCGCATCAATAGTTTTATGTGAAGGTGGTTTTATGGAACCTCCGGCTTTTTGGTGCAAAAATTGCCGTCCAATTCCATCTACCTGTGCAATGTGGTCAATTATACCCAGATTTTCTTCGGTTGGCTCGACCAACGCTGCACCTGCACCATCACCAAATATCGGGCAGGTAGACCTGTCGGTATAGTCAACAATGGATGACATCTTATCGGCTCCAATGACAATGATTTTTTTATAATTACCCGATTTAATGAATTTACTTGCAACAATAAGCGAATAAAGAAAACCCGAACATGCGGCATTGATATCAAAACTCAAAGCATTTTTAATATCTAATTTATCACTTATAATATTGGCAGTGGCAGGAAAAGGCATATCAGGAGTAATGGTACCGCAAATAACAAGGTCAATTTCATCTGGTGAAACCTGTTTTTTTTCAAGCAGTTGTTTTACTGCTTCAGCAGCCATATCAGAAGTACCCTTGCCTTTTTCTTTTAAAATCCTTCGTTCTTTGATACCGATGCGTTGCATGATCCATTCATCATTGGTATCAATCATTTTGCTCAATTCATCATTTGTTAAAATGTTGTCAGGTACATACCCACTGATTCCTGTTATTACTGCATTCATTGATATATAAAATTATTTTCTATACTTTATGTAATCATCATTATGTATATATTCATAACGAATGATCATTTGTATAAAAAAACTAAAAAGCCTGGTGGAATGATTAATTACTGATTGCTTTTTTAATTTTTTCTGTCAGTTGTCTTTTAATAATATCTTTGCTCAGGATCAACATATTTTGTATGGCAAGTTCATTGGAGATTCCATGTCCGATGATTACATTTTTATTAATTCCCAAAATAGGGGTTCCGCCATAGTTTTCAAAATTGAACCGTTCAAAGTACTCGTCGTTGATACCTCTTGATTTTACCAGTTCATAAAATGCTTCTGCTTCTTTTAAAACAATATTTCCAACAAAACCGTCACACACAATTACATTTGCATCGCCTTCTTTAAACAGTTCATTGCTTTCGATGTTGCCAACAAACTCGAGACCGTCTCCTTCGCTCATTAATTGGTAGGTGCTTTTGGTGATGAGGTTTCCTTTTTCTTCTTCGCTTCCTATATTCAATAATGCCACTTTGGGATTTTTTACATTATATATATGTTTTAAATACAATGACCCCAAAATACCATATTGATAGAGCACGTCCGGTTTACAATCGGGGTTGAGCCCTATGTCAAGCAGTAGTCTTACATTTCCGTTTTGAACAGGAATGTGTGTGGTAATACAAGGACGGATTACACCGGGAATGAATTTTACAGTACCCATTGCTGCAAACAGCATTGCACCTGTGTTACCGGCACTGGCAAAAGAATCAATTTCTCCTTTTGCAAGTAATTTATATCCTACAGAAATGGATGAGTTTGGTTTTTGTGATATTGCTTTTTTAGGATTTTCTCCCATTTCAATACATTCTGGAGTATGAACAATATCAAATGAATTGGGATTTGCTTTGTGCTTATCTAGTATCATATTGATCTGGGCCTGATCACCTATGAGTACAATCCTTTCATTTTCAGCCATTTCTTTCCTGGCTAATATAGCACCCAGCACTGTGACTTCTGGTGCTAAATCACCACCCATTACATCTATACCTATTTTCATAGTAAATTAATTCAAGGTATAAACCATTTTTATTAAGCAGAAACTTCTTTCTCTATAACTAAGTTTCCTTTGTAATGTCCGCATTCTGAGCAAACTCTATGATATTGCACTGTTGCTCCACAATTCTGGCATGACATTAATGTTGCTTTTTCTGCATTGTCATGGGTTCTGCGTTTTCTTTTACGTTGTTTTGATGTTTTTCTTTTTGGTACTGCCATGATTTAATTAATTATAAGTGTTATAAATATTTTTTAAGTTTGCTAATCTTGGGTCAATTGACTGTTCCTGTGAAGTATTAAGTTTATTAATGACTTCCTGGTTGCATTCAGATATGTCATCATGCATTCGTTTGTATGGTAAAGAAAGCATAATATACTCGTAAATATAATGTGATAGGTCAAATTCACCGGCCTCTTCTGGTATAATGATTGAATTGTCTGTTTCTTCTTTTTGTTCATGACCAAATTTGACATATAATAAAGAATCATTTTCAATCTTTAGGTCAAAATGTTCAAGACATCTGTCACATAAAATATTTACTGTTCCTTTTATTAAAAATTTAAATACAAGCATTTGCGGACGTTTGGTCAAATATACATCCACATTTATTTTCCCTTTTGTGATTTCAGCATAATCAACTTCCTGGAAAAAATCCTGTTGAATTTCATAATGAAATGTATGCTCTCCATCGCTCAATCCACTATATTGTATCGTATATTGATTCATACAAATTTATGACTGTTTTTAAAAAATACAAAATTACAATAAAAATATTAACCACCAATTAAATTTCGCTGGTTTTACAGATTGTCATTAAAAAATATTTAAGTTTTTTTTAACTCAAGCTATTTACTTCTGCAAGAATCATAAAAAAATATTATATTTGCCCCCTATTATTTTTTCAAATAAATAAACATAAAATTCATTTAAAATGCAGAATAGAGGAGTTATAAGATTTTTAGCTATTTTATTGGCTTTAATTTGTATATATCAGTTAAGCTTTACATTTTTTTCATATAGAATAAAACAAGATGCTAAAGCTTATGCAACCGAAAACGACAGTATTAATCAAGATAAGTACAATTATTATCTGGATTCGCTATCAGGTGAAGAAGTGTATAACTTCTTCGGATTGAAAAAGTTTACCTTTAAAGAGGTTCAGCAACGCGAATTGAATTTAGGCCTGGATTTAAAAGGAGGTATGAGTGTTATACTTGAAGTTTCTGTGGAAGATATTATCAGGTCTTTGGCCAACAATACAAAAGACACCACGTTTGTAAAAACAATCGAACTGGCTAAGGAGATGCAAAAAAACAGCCAGGAAGATTTTGTAGACCTTTTTGGAAAAGCGTTTAATCAAATAGCGCCGGATGGTACAATGGCACAGTTTTTTTATGCCAACCCTACATTACAAGACAGAATTGAATTTGGTTCTACCAATGAACAAGTATTGGATGTATTACATGCTGAAACCAAATCTGCTATTGATAATGCATTTAATGTTTTAAGGAACAGGATTGACCGCTTTGGAGTTGCTCAACCTGACATTAAAAGACTGGAAACAAGTGGAAGAATCATGATTGAGCTTCCAGGGGTGAAGAATCCCGAACGTGTACGAGACCTTCTCCAAACCACTGCAAATCTTGAGTTTTGGGAAACTTATGAAAATCAGGAAGTCTATAAAAACTTGGTGGAAGCCAATAAGCGGCTAAAGCAATTGAGAGAAGTAGAAAAAGATACTGTCAATAAGCGGACATCAGTAGATACAACGATTGCAGATGAAGAAGAGAAAGAAAAAGAAGAAGACGATATTTCAGATTTATTAGGTGATACGGCAACAGTTGATACCACAGAAGCCGAGGCATCATTGATTGAGGAAATTGAACAGGCAGATACCGGGGCATTAGATACTGCTGCACAGGGAGAAGATATTGTCGAGGAATATCCTTTGTTTAGATTATTGCAGCCACGTATGTCTCAAGAAGGTGAATTTTATCCGGGATCAGCTATCGGTATAGCGCACAAACGAAACATGGACAAAATAGATGAGTTACTTCAAAAAGAAAAGATCAAAAGTGCTTTTCCTAGAGACATGCGGTTTTACTGGAGTGCGGTTCCACCGAGATGGGACGATAGTGAATCTTATTATGAGCTTCATGCCATTAAAGTAACCACACGAACAGGAGAACCTCCTCTTGATGGTGATGTGATTGTCAACGCAAGGGTTGATTTTGGGCAAACAGGTTCTACACCGCAGGTTGTTATGAATATGAATAATAAAGGTTCGCAAACATGGGCCCGCCTTACCCGCCAAAATGAGGGAGAACATATTGCCATTGTCCTGGATAACCGTGTGTATTCTGCCCCTCGTGTTGAACAAGAAATAACAGGTGGAACCTCTAATATTACGGGTGATTTTGATCTTGAAGAAGCAAAAGACCTTGCCAATGTTTTAAAATCAGGAAAATTGCCGGCACCTGCAAGTATTATTCAGGAAGCCATTGTTGGGCCATCATTGGGACAACAAGCTATTAATTCCGGATTCAATTCATTCCTTGTAGCGATTATTGTTGTATTGCTTTACATGGTATTTTATTACAGCCACAGGGCAGGCTTAGTTGCAGATATCGCATTGTTGGCCAACATGTTTTTCCTTATTGGGGTGCTTGCTTCACTTGGGGCAGTGCTCACTTTACCGGGAATCGCCGGTATTATCCTGACAATCGGTATATCTGTTGATGCCAATGTGCTTATATTCGACAGGATCAGGGAAGAGATACTGGCAGGTAAAGGCATCAAACTGGCCATCAAAGACGGGTATAATAATGCTTATTCTGCTATTGTAGATGCGAATGTTACAACTCTTTTAACCGCTGCAGTACTATATATTTTTGGCAAAGGACCAATCAGAGGATTTGCAACTACTTTAGCTATTGGTGTTATCACATCTTTATTTTCAGCTATCTTTATTACAAGGCTTATCTTTTTAGGGATGCTGGACAGGAATAATAAAATCACGTTTGCTACTAAAATAACAAAAGGAGCATTTCAAAACACAAATATCAAATTTATCAGCTTACGGAAGATATCATATATCGTTTCAGGAATCCTTGTTCTCATTGGAATTTTTTCATTATTCACCAGGGGGCTTAACCAGGGTGTTGATTTTACCGGAGGAAGAACGTATATTGTGAAATTGGATGATGCCGTCAATACACATGAAGTGGAGCAAATGCTAAAAGACGAATTTGGCCATACACCGGAAGTAATCACTTTTGGTAGCGAAGATCAGGTCCGTATCACCACAAAATATAAAATTGAAGAAAGAGGTAAAGAAATTGATGAAGAGGCTGAAAGAAAATTATTTACCGGATTACAGCCATTGCTCCCGGAAGACATTACGTTCGAAACATTTATGGATGATTACAGGCAACGATCACAAAAAGTAGGCCCCACCATTGCTGATGATATTAAACGACAAGCAGTATGGGCGATATTCTTTTCATTGCTGTTCATATTTATATATATATTATTACGATTTAAAAAATGGCAGTATGGATTGGGCGCTTTGGGAGCCCTTGTTCATGATACTCTGATACTCTTAGGTTTATTTTCATTGCTTCATGGGTTTATGCCGTTTTCATTGGAAATTGACCAGGCATTTATTGCTGCTATATTAACTGTCATGGGATATTCAATAAATGACACAGTGGTAGTATTTGACAGGATCAGAGAGTTTTTTAAGCTGCATCCTAAACGCGACCGGGAAGAAATATATGATACATCACTTAACAGTACTCTAAGCCGTACATTCAGTACATCTCTGAGTACATTCATTGTGTTGTTGGTAATATTCCTTTTTGGTGGCGATGTGATCAGAGGGTTTGTTTTTGCTTTGATGATTGGTGTTGTCGTGGGTACTTATTCATCGCTTTTTATTGCTACCCCAATTGCCTATAATACCATCAAAGTAAAACAACAAACACAAACTCAGGTTCCAGGAAAAAAGAAGAAAAAATAGTTTTCCATAATATTGTCATTACAAAAATGTGATGAAGAATATGAAACCAGGCAAATCCAAACCCAGGCTGCCGTTTATTATTAATCCGGCAGCCGGTAGAGTTCAAAAGGTAAATATTGAAGAAGCTGTTAAAGAAAGTATTTTACCGGAAATTTATGATGTTGCTTTTTATCATACTAAAAAGCCAGGAGATGCTACTGTTATCGCAAAAGACCTGGCAAAATGTAATACCCGTAAAATAGCAGTATTTGGTGGCGATGGCACAGTAAATGAAGTAGCTCGTGCATTGGTTCATTCCAAAACATCAATGGGCATTATTCCCGGAGGTTCCGGGAACGGGTTGTCGAATCATTTAAAAATCCCACTTAACATAAAGCAAGCGCTTTCAGTCATTGCAGAATCCAGAATCATGTCCATAGACCATGGACTTTTGAATAACATTCCCTTTTTTTGCACCTGCGGCGTTGGATTTGATGCCCTTATTGGGCACCGGTTTGCAGATGCCGGCACACGGGGGTTTAAAACCTATGTAAAAAGTACAATCAATGAATATTTTAAATATAAACCTCAAAAATACAGGCTCAAAGTAAAAGGGAAAAAAAAGATGAGCAGGAAAGCATTCCTTGTTTCTTTTGCAAATGCCGCACAATACGGAAATAATGCATTCATTGCACCCAATGCAGATATTCAGGATGGTTTAATAGATGTTTGTATTTTAAAACCATTTCCTAATTACAGGATTTTGGATATTGGGATCAGATTATTTACCAAAAAACTTGATAAAAGTAAATATCTTGAAACATTTAAAGCCAAAAAAGTCACATTAACATTTAAGAAACCATGTGAAGCTCATTACGACGGAGAACCATGCATTATTGATAAAAAAGTTAAAATTGGAGTAGTTCCAAACGCTTTGAATGTTCTGGTTCCCTTTTGATATTTTTTTATATTTATATCAAAAACATTATTCTTTTTTACATGACTTCAGAACATACAATATTAGGCAGAAAAGGCGAAAACGAGGCTTTGGATTTTTTGAAACGTGCCGGCTATCAGATCATGGCGACCAATTGGCGGTATAAATCAAAGGAAATTGACATTATAGCCAGGACAGGCCAACAACTGGTCATTATAGAAGTGAAAACAAGAAGCAATGATTATTTCCAGAAACCAGAAGAAGCCGTAACATTCAGGAAACAGAAATTCCTGGTAGATGCCTCCGAAGCGTTTATTGAAGAGCATAATATGGATATGGATGTGAGATTTGATATCATTGCTATTATTATGAATGAAAACATGAAAAAAATTTATCATATTGAAGATGCGTTTTATCCACAAATTGATTAAGTAGTGTTTGTCTCTAAAGTCCAAGTTGGCTTCGCCGAGCTCCTCCTTCGTCGTCGGTTCTTCGTTGTTGCTCGAAATCTATATCTTTAAATACTTCAGATATTCTATATAAACCTTTAATGGCACAATTAAATACTTAATAATGAACATATAAATAAAAAAAACAAACCAATGAAAAAACTAAGCCGCTTTTTTTTGCAGGGTATTTTATACATCGTCCCTGTAACCATTACAATATATGCTATTTATCTGATTTTTAGATTTACAGATGGCATTCTGAATCCTTATATTAATAAATATTTACATTTTGATATTCCGGGACTTGGAATATTATTAGTGATTATTTTATTGACATTTTTGGGTTTTCTGGGGCAAACTTTTATTGCCAGGCCATTCCGGGGTATATTTAACAGGTTTATGGAGAAAGCACCGCTTATAAAGCTTATATACAGTTCTTTACAAGATTTATTCTCTGCTTTTGTAGGAAAAGAAAAGCGTTTCAATCAACCGGTATTGGTCAAGGTAAATCATATTTCTAATTTAGAGAAAATTGGGTTTCTCACCCGAAAAGACTTGCAGTTTATAGGGATGAAAGACAAAGCAGCAGTGTATTTTCCGCATTCGTATAATTTTTCAGGAGAATTGTTTATTGTTCCTGTTGAGGATATTCGTCCGATTGATGTTAGTCCTTCCGAAGCCATGAAGTTTATTGTTTCCGGTGGGATTACAAATGTTTAACAAACGATAAATTAAAATATTTTTAAATCATTAACAGGTTACATCCCCTGGTGTCGCTTTGGTCAAACCGCCCCAATACTTCGAAGCTGCCGTCTGGATGCATTTTTCCAAGGTCTTGTGTTTCAATAAACGGGCACGAATACATATTGGCCAGGTCAATGATATTAATGCCGCCTGTTTTTCCATGTTGTAAATAATTAAACGGGTCATAGGGGTCTCTGATAAGCACCTTCATCCAGGGTGGAGTTTTGAACTTTCCATCGCCCTTTGAATATGCTTGCGATAATAATTCTGTCATGCCGTATTCAGAATGTACATTGTTTATACCGAGCCGTTTCTTTAACAATTCATGAAGTGCTTGTCGCGTGATTTCTTCGCGACGGCCTTTCATGCCTCCTGTTTCCATAACAATGGTATGTTCAAGGGCCATTGAATTGTTTTCTGCAAATTCTGCCAATGCAAAGCTTACTCCAATAAGCAGGGCCTTTTGTTGTTTCTTTTCAAGGTTTAAAAGTACATTTTTTAATTGTTTATAGTCTTTATTATAAAAACCACTTTCAGGGTGAGTACTTTTGGAAATCAGCCCTTCCATCATTGTAATTAGAGAAGAACCCGGGCGTTCGGAATAGGAGGGTAGCATTGCAAGAATACAGAAGTCAGAAGGATTTCCATAAAAATATTGAAAACCTTTCGAATAGCTCTTGTGATATAGTGTAATATCATGAATGTAATGGTTGCTTGTGGTTGTACCGGTAGTCCCACTGCTTTGAAATATTGCGTCAATTGAACTTCTGTCAGTTGTAATCTGTTGTGTTTTAAATAACTCAACAGGTAAAAAAATGAGGTCTTCGAATTGGTTTATTGTATTGGCTGTTTTTCCAACATGTTTGATATAAGCTGAGTATATAGGATTATGCAAACGATGATAATGAAAGAGCTCTCTTGAACAATTTAGGAAGTCTTCCGGTGTGTTATTGATATCAAATATGGTGGAAGGATTTATAAGCATGGTTTATGTATTTCTCTTTTGGAAATTTGATGTTAATGAAATATATTGGACAAAAATATGTTTTTTAAAGAAGATTATCGAATCATAAATGATATTTAGTGATAATTTTATGACACCACTCGGGCATTTATCAGTTTCTTACCTGGCTTCCGGAACGCATAAACGAATATTATTGCCAGCCGTCTTAATTGGCGGGATACTTCCGGATATTGATTTTTTGTTGTTTCTTTTTCCTTTTTTTGATGCTATACACAGGGTCATAACACACAATTTATTTTTTGTTATGCTTGTATCAAGCACCGCTTATCTGTTATATTTCCGTCATCGCCAGCGGAATGACATTGTATTAGGGCTTTTAATTGGGGTTATGCTCCATTTATTTTGTGACAGCATCATGGATGACAATATGGATAATGGTATTGGTGTGGCTATATTCTGGCCTTTTTCAGATTGGTTTTTTTCGCCGTTTAATATTGTTACCCCTGCGTCGGGTATTGGCTGGAATCGTCCTGTAGCACAATCATTAATGATCCTTCAGAATATAGTATGGGAAGTACCTTTTTGGATTATTGCCGGAGGAGTTGGAATTGTTAAAAGGAGGAGAATGAAGCTAAACACTGTTTTATAACAGCATTTAGCTTCATCTTTTATTTATGCATTTGAAGGTTCATTTCTTTAATCACAGTTTCGATTCGGTTCAAGCCTTCGTGTATTTCGTTTATATCCAGTGCATAACTCAACCTGATCCGGTCGGGTGCACCAAACCATTCACCCAGATATGTAATTACATTGTGCTTTTTGTATAAGTTCCATACAAATTCTCTTGGCCTGTCTACTTTTGGGAATACATAAAATGCACCTTCCGGTTTCCATAAGTCAAAACCCAGGTCTGTTAAAGCCTGGTAAATGATGTTACGCCGGTTTAACCATGTTTTTTGTTGTTCAAAGATATAGTTGTCTGGTACTGACATGGCCTGCAATGCCATATCTTGTCCAACCAGATTGGTGTTCATTGAGGTGTGTGTTTTGATCTCAATAGCTTTGTCCACGATCTCCTGGTCGGCACTCCAAAGATATCCTACACGCACACCACACATGGCATATGTTTTTGAAAACGAATTAATGGTGATTACATTTTCACCCTGGATGTGATAATTTTCACGTTCATATATCAAATCTTTATATACTTCATCAGAAACAATATATATATTTTTCTCCCTTGTTATTTTTTCAATTTCTTTGAGGGTTTCGATTTCCTCAACACAGCCTGTAGGGTTGGAAGGAGAATTGATCAATACGGCTGAGCATCCATCAATTTTTTTATTGAAATCATCCAAATCAATTTTACCATCAATCAGGTCAGTGTAAACAGGTTCCATGCCTGAAAATTTAAGAATAGATGGATACGAATAATAATAAGGGCGTGGAAGCAACACTTTTCCCGGTTCCATTGCCCGGAAAATCAGATCAAGCGCTTCGGAGGCACCATTTGTAATGATAAAGTTATCTGCAGTTGATGCGGGGTATTCTTTTGATAATTTATTTCTTAATTCCGCTTCTCCCTGGATAAGTCCGTATCGCAGATCATTACGAATGTTGATGCCTTCAATAACGTTGGATGGCGGGGGCAGGTCAGGCTGGCCAGAACCAAAGCTAATCACTCCATTGCCTTGTTTACCAATGAAGATCGAAGGGCTTTTCAGGTTTTGTGAATCTTCCATAATACAATATATTTTAGATAATTAATGATACAAAGGTATTTAATCTATTTTTTTAACCCAATTAATTTTAAAAAAATCAATATAGTTTATATGTGGTTGAAATATTGTTTAACGTAGTTTATATGTTGTGTTCTTTCAAAAAAAGATTAATTTTATATTAAACCACATATAAACTACTTTTAAACCACATTTACAACTATATTTAAACAGTA
>CAZJWE010000084.1:0-14118 GCA_964549265.1 uncultured Bacteroidales bacterium
ATAATCAAGCAAATCAGGGTTCAGACAATATGCAGTACAAAGAAATAACAGAACAGATTATAGGAGCAGCGATGGAGGTACATAAATCTAATAGTCTGAACCATGATTAAAAGGATTTAATGATTACTTGATTAAGAATGAATAAAAACAAGACATACCGGTTGCATTTTACTTACCTTCAGAAGAACTGATCAATCTGGACGAGGACGTGGTATACGATTAGCGTGAATATCTGTGCTTCATCTTGTTCTGCTTTTCAAATAATTCAACATAATCGCTTATCTTGTGCTAACATTTATTATATAATGTAATCAGTTTGTATTTATAAATTAGCTATTTTTGAAATTTGAATTATCATGCAAATCATACAAGTAAATAATACAACAGATTTTTTGGAACAATATTCATCAGTACCCATTTCATTCATGGTGAATTCCATTTTTAAATTATCTGTAGATGAGTCAATCAATATAACATTTAAGCTGGAAGAAGAACCTGTTGATATTCCTTATATAAAAGATTATGATGATGAGATAGGCGGCCCTCCTGTTGTACGAGTAAGCTGTTTTGACCTGGACAATTGGGTTTTTTATGGTGCATATGACAATGATCGTTTGGTAGGAGGCTTTTTGATGGCTCATCAAATCCCGGAAATACACATGCTTGAAGACAGGGATGACATTGCTTGCTTGTGGGATATAAGAATTCATCCTGATTACAGACGGAAAGGATTGGGCACTAAGTTATTTAAGAAACTGATAAGCGTAGCAAAAGACAGAAAATGTAAATTTATCAAGATCGAAACAACAAATAACAATGTGAATGCATGCAATTTTTACAAAAAACAAGGATGTAGACCCGGACAAATAAACAGATATGCATATCAGGCATATCCTGATGAAGTCCAAATAATCTGGTATTATTTTTTGTGAATGTTAAATAAATACTAAGAAATGTATTTTTATTTTTGAAATAAACCTCTTAAATTTGTAAGGACTGATATTATATACAGGTAAACCTTCAAAGAATACACGTATTCATGAGTATAAAAACCAGACACGCAATAACCAAAAGGCAATTTTTGAAATACGGAATGCTCGGAACAGGAAGTATAATTGCCGGGAGAGGTATCATTGAATTGTTTACCGGTAGCAGTTTAATTAAAGAAGGCAATACAACCAACCCACCCGGACTGTGGAAATGGAGCAAGGAAGGATATCATTATATTGTGACCCCCAGGGGGGTAAAATGCAACCTATGTCCAAATAATTGCATCCTGGAGGAAGGTGAAACGGGCGATTGCAATAACCGTGTCAATCATAAAGGAAAGATGTATAGTATTGCTTATGGTAATCCATGTGCAGTTCATGTAGACCCTATTGAAAAAAAACCGATGTATCATTTCCTGCCTTCAACCAAGGCATTATCTGTTGCAACAGCAGGATGCAATTTATCATGTATGAATTGCCAGAATTGGAGCATATCTCAACGTAATCCTAAAGAAACAAAGAATAAAGACCTGATGCCTGAAGATATTGTTGTACAAGCAGAACAACACCGGATCAAATCTATTGCATATACATATACCGAACCCATCACCTTTTATGAATATACCTATGATACTTCCAAATTTGCACGTGAAAAAGGGATTAAAAATGTGATGGTTACAGCCGGATATATACTTGAAAAACCATTGCGTCAGCTTTGTCAATACATTGATGCTGCCAATGTAGATTTAAAGTCATTTAGCAATAACATGTATATGAAATTGAATGCCGGAACATTAAAGCCGGTGCTAAATACACTCAAAGTCATGAAAGAAGAGGGGGTGTGGTTAGAAATAACCAACCTTATTGTTCCTCAATGGACTGATGATATGGATATGATAAAAAAAATGTGTGATTGGTTATATGAAAATGGATTTCAGGATAATCCCCTGCATTTTAGCAGGTTTTATCCTACATATAAATTGAATAGACTTCCTTCAACTCCTTTATCAACTCTTCAACAAGCTCGGGAAGTTGCATTAAATGCTGGTCTGCATTATGTTTACATTGGCAATGTTCCCAATTCCGGTGCAGAAAATACAGTCTGTCCGTATTGCTCCAAAACACTCATCAACAGGAAAGGATATCATATTGTTGAAAATAAAATTGTTAGGGGACAATGTGGTTTTTGTGGCAAAACAATTGCCGGAGTATGGTAATCTAATCTAACCTGCATTACTCATAAACTCAAAAAAGCATTAAACGCTTTTTTGAATTCGTAGATGTATCTTATGTAACACTTTTTCCAAGTTGAATCTTTTTATGTTGACAATTTAATTTTGCAGGAGATATTAAAAAAAATTACTTAAAAAATTGTATATTGTAATATTTTCAAAAATCACAATATACATGAGATTTTTCATTCATTTTTATATTGTTTTCTTAACCCTTTTCTATTCTATAGATTTGAAAGGAGAACAATGTAAAATTAACTACTCAAGTCTTGATTTTGAGCATATTACCGTGTCGGATGGACTTCCCTGGCCAACTGTGCTGGATATTTTACAGGATCAAGACGGTTTTTTATGGTTCGCAACAGAAAATGGGCTCAGCCGTTATAATGCATATGAATTCCAAACATTCCAATATAACCCTTCTGACTCAATCGGCTTAACAAACAATCATATCACAAGCCTTTTGGAGGACGAAGTCGGGAATATCTGGATCGGCACTACCTATGGTTTAAACAGATATAACACACAAAACGGAACATTTAATCATTTTTTTCATAAACAAGATAATACACAAAGTTTATGGGATAACTCAATAAAAGATATATACCAGGACAATCAGGGAAATATCTGGATTGGCACAACTAAGGGCGTCAATATCTATAATTATAAAAATGAAGAAATAAACCGGTTTGATTTATATACTCATTCAAACAATACCAGAAAACCAGAAACCAGTAAAAAGAAAAATTATTCTGTTAATGTTTTTGTTGAAGGAAAAGAGGAAACATTATGGATCGGTACCTGGGGTGAGGGGTTGTTCAATGTGAAACTAAAAGACAAAACATGCTGTCAATATTTAATCGGTCATGGTCTTGAAGACAATATTGTTACCAATATTGTTAAAGACCGCCGTGGAATGCTACACCTCGGTTCTGAGAAAACCCCCCATACATTATTTGATCCTGAACAAGGAAAAATAATAGACACAATCAATAATCAACACGGAAGTATACGCTCTGCTCTGATTGATGACAAGGGTAATATTTGGATTGGGGGCAATCAGGAGCTAACCATTCTTTCCGGAAAAGATTATTCGCGGTTAGCTTATTATGAAGCAGTTTCGGAGAAAAAAGGCGGATTATCCGAAGGGATTATTGAAGCAATTCACCAGGATGATGCAGGCAATATATGGATTTCTTCATCAGGCAAAGGACTTGATATATATTTTCCGTACAAAAATAATTTTAATAATTATTTTCATAAAATAGGAGATAAACAGCATCATGATTTCGGAAAAACATTATTTGTAGATCATCATTATAATTTATGGTATGGGACGTTTGGTGACGGACTGTTATTGTTTGACAAAAATGCTCAATTTGTAAAACGGTTTATAAACGAATCAACTACTGCAAATTTAATCAAATATATATGGTGTATTAATCAGGATGAATCGGGCAGGATTTGGATTGGTTCGGGACAGGGGATATATATATTAGATCCAGAAAGTTATACAATTGTTTCACCGGTAATAAGTGGTAAAAACATTAATAATTTATTAACTCATCGAGTCGTCTATGATATATTGTTTAATGATCTAAAACAGGAAGTATGGATTGCTACACAGGAAGGGCTTGATATATTGAACAGGAATACAGGAGATATTCAGCGCATAGCAGAACAAGACGGTATTTGCCATTATAAAATTCAGGACATGATAAAAGGCAATCAGGGAAATATATGGGTTGGAACATATGATGGATTGTCTGTGTATAATGTTGAACGTGAGGTGTTCGAACGATGCTACAGGGGGGCAGATAAATCCGGTGCTTTAAGCAATAAAAGTGTTAATGCAATTTATCAGGATGAACAGGGAATCATATGGCTTGGAACAGACAATGGATTAAATCGCTTAAACCCGGATAATGGCCAAATAAAGTATTATTTTGAAAAACACGGATTAATCAATAACCGCATTGAAAATATTTTCGAAGATAATGAAGGAAACCTATGGCTTCAAACATCGATAGGATTATCAAAAATGAACACCGAAGAAGAAACCTTTATAAATTTTGACCGTGATGATGGATTGAATATTAATCATACCGGAATGTATTTAAAGGATAGTATCTTTTATATATCCGGAGTTAATAATGGGTTTTACAAATTCAATTTAAACAAAATAAAACAAAATCCATACATTCCGCCTGTCTATTTAACCAAAATACGGATAAACGGACAGGAATTGCAAGAACCTAACGTTAACAATGGGCAAGAAGAACTTTTGAGCCTTAATTACAACCGGTCCTCACTTGAGTTTTACTTTACTGCTTTGAATTACCTTTCACCTGAAAAAAATCAGTATAAATATAAATTAGAAGGATATGATCAAGAATGGACATCTACAACAGCAAAAAAACGATATGCTGTGTATGCAAATATCCCTCCAGGAAGATATACGTTTAAAGTCAAAGGATCCAATAATAATGAAATATGGAATTCAAATACAGCACAATTAGAAATTAAGATATTGCCTCCCTGGTGGAAGACATGGTGGGCAATCCTTATCTATTTTGTTATATTGAGTTCTTTATTATATTTAATGTATTTGCTTGTGCAAAAATCAATACAACTTAAAATACAGCAGGAAAAAGCAAAAATGCAACATGAAAATGATAATTTGAAACTTAAATTTTTCACCAATATATCTCATGAATTCAGAACCCCTCTTACATTGATCATAGGTATCATGGAAAAATTAACCACAACCCCGAAACTAAACAGTAATATACAGCACCAACTTGACATTGTTTGTAATAATGCAAACAGAATGTATCGTTTGACCAATCAAATTTTAGAATTGCGGAAATTGCAGGGGAAGACAATACATCCTGTTTACCAGGAAAATGACATTGCCCTTTTTATGAATGAATTATATGAATCATTCCATCATTATGCCAGATTTAAAAATATACAGTATTTATTTGAACCCGAACAAAAGAACTACACTTGTATGTTCGACCCTGATAAGCTCGAAACAATTGTAACAAATTTATTATCAAATGCATTTAAATTCACACCCGAAGATGGAACAATTATTTTGCATTGGAGTCATTTAAAAGAAATCCCCGATTATTTGCAATTGAATAATAAAGAGTTGTATACATCAAGTTTATATATAAAAGTATCCAACACAGGAAAACAAATACCTGAACATGATATCCACAAAATATTCGACCGATTCTATCAAACAGAATTATCTGCAAATCAATACCAAAAAGGCACAGGGATAGGACTTTCACTTGTCAAAGAATTGGTGTCTATTATGAGTGGCAATATTAGTGTAGATAGTACTCATGAAGGGAAAACATCTTTTACAGTTATCATTCCTGTTCCAGCAAAAGATACTGCTTCGATGCACCTGAAAGAAAAAAAAGAAATTCAAAATACTATTAAGAATGAGAAGCGTGAATATCCAATGCTGAATAAAATAAAAAAATTTAAAACAACAACAGACCCTGCGAATAAAAACAGCGAAGAATCGCCGGTCATTTTGATCACAGAAGACAATCGTGAGGTGAGAACACTCATTGTTTCTTTGTTTAAAAATGAATTTAAAATCATTGAAGCAGGAAATGGCAAAGAAGGCTTTAGCAAAGCCTTAAAACATCTTCCGGATATTATCATTTCGGATATTATGATGCCGGATGAAGATGGTTTTGAATTTTGCCATAACGTTAAAATGAATGAAAAAACAAATCATATTCCCTTTATATTATTGACAGCCAGAACAGCCGATGACTACAAGCTCGAAGGATATAAAACAGGAGCAGATGATTATATTATCAAACCGTTTAACAGCAATATCCTGAAAACACGTGTTAATAACATCTTATTGAACAGGGCTATGTTGCAGGATTATTACCGCAATCATTACTTACTGGACAGTGGAACAGAGGCAGAAGAAAAAACTTCAGGCAAATCTGTGAATGATCAATTCCTCCAAAGAGTAAAAGAGATGGTTTACGAGAATATGCATGATGAAAATTATTCTGTTGCTCAATTGTCAAAAAATATGGAAATTAGCCGGATTCACCTGAATAGAAAACTGAATGCAGTTTTAGGAATTGCTCCAAGTGAATTCATTAAACTATGCAGACTGAAAAAAGGCATGCAATTATTAAAAGGAGATAAAAAAATGACTGTGTCTGAAGTTGCTTATGCTGTTGGCTTTAAAGAAGCATCATATTTTTCCAAATCATTTAAAAAGCACTATGGAAAATCTCCTTCCGATATATAACCGCATTGGATGAACAGAGCCATAATCCCGCCTTATCAGAGACACTTATTCAAACACTTATTAATTTATTTAAAAGCTTTTGCAGCTGCCCTGGCTGCTCCAATCAGGCCGGCATTATTCATTAATTCAGCAGGAACCACGGGAGTATTTACGGTTAATATGTCTCTGAATTTAGAAAATTTCTTTTCTTTGCTGACACCTCCTCCGATAATAATTAAATCTGGCCATAAAAGTTGATCAATATAGCATAAGTATTCATTAAACCGTTGAGCCCAGTCTTCCCAGGAAAGGTCTGATTTTTTCCTGACAGCATCTGATACATATTCCTCTGCTTCAATATCTTTGGGCATGTAAACATGCCCCCATTCCATATTTGGCAAAAGTTTTTTATTTGTAAAAACAACAGTCCCAATACCGCTTCCGACTGTAATAAGCAGAACCACACCTTTATTTTTTTTCCCGGCACCAAATTTCATCTCAGCCATTCCTGCTGCGTCAGCATCATTTAAAACAAAAGTCGGGCATGATGTCTTTTTACTAATTCGTTCGATTGCGTTAACTCCTATCCATGCATCATCAATATTAGATGCAGTTTGAATAACTCCATGCTGTACTACGGATGGAAAGCCGATCCCTATAGGGCCTTTCCAGTTAAAATATTTTACAAGATTGCTGATTTCCTTTATAACTCCATCTGGTTCAGCAGGTTGTGGTGTAGGGATGCGATGTCTTTCTTCCAATAGTATTCCTTTTTTAACGTCTACCGGTGCACCTTTAATACCGGATCCTCCAATGTCAATTCCTAATACTTCCTTATATTTCATATGTTTATTTTTTAGTTTTTAAAATAGGTCATATGGAGCTTGCCATGAGTTTAATGTGTTGACTTATTTAATCTAAATAGCTTTTCAATAATCATGCTCATGGGTGTCAAAAATTTTGTCATGTCTCAGTTCATCTGTTTAAATTAGTTTGATTTCTGAATGTTCAAAATGTTGGTGAATCGTTACACCTGTAGTTTGATTAATTAGAGTCTGTCTATAATCTTCACTTTATGGACGGACACTAATTTCAAAAATATACTTGTATTTAAATTTTTACATGGAATTTTTGAGCTAACTAAAATAATTCATTTTTTTAAATTACACATAAATAATATTAATTTTATTTATGTGTAATTATGATGCTTTTCGTCTGCATTCTCTTTGAATAGTGAGGATTTCGAGCTGGTGGAGTATTTATTATGACTGATTTTTATTTATTCAGTTCATGTGTTTATAAAAAGTTTTTTTATTTTTATAATTATTTATTATCTTGAATGCAAAGAATAAGTATTTAACTATCTTAAGATTAAACTATGGAAAAGTATTTTATTGAGTTATTAAAGTCGAACAAACGTTTAGTAATACCCAAATTAGGAGCTTTTTTAAAGAAAGAGCAAGGCGGGAAGGAAGTCGTCACATTCAATCAGTTTTTGAAATTTGATGATGGATTATTGGTTAATTATATTGCTGAACAAGAAAAAATAGACAAAGAAAAAGCAAAAACCCAAGTACAGGAAATTGCTGATAAAATAACAAAAGAAATCAATGAAGGCAATCAATATAAAATCAAAGGACTTGGAAGTATTTATAAAGATGCAAATGGAAAGATACAATTTGTAGAAGAGGGTGAAGAAGTAGCAGCAACTGCAAAATCTTCATCTCCTGCACCGGAGAAAAAAGAAACAACAAGTACTCCTCCCAAACAAACAAGTGCTTCTAAAACATCAGTTCCTCCGCCAAAACCTAAGCAACCTGCTGCAGGGAGCAGCACTCAAAAACAAAATGACGCTGAAAAATTAAGACAAAATATTTTAAATCAAAAAAAACAAACTCAACCGGTAGGAAAGACTACATTGAGTTCAAAACCTTCACAAACAACACCTAACAAACCAACTGGCACAAAATTTGGATCAAGACCCAATACAACACAATCTAAAACAACGCCTCCACCACCACCTAAGCGGCCAGGAGGAACAAGCACCCGGCAAAGTTCATCATCAGGCGGCGGTGGAAAATATGCTTTGTGGATAATTCTTGTCATAATAGTGCTTGGATTGGGTGTGTTCTTCCTGTTTTTCAGAGACAAAATCAATTTGGGCTCCGGCGGTGATGAGCATTTAGCTGATTCACTGGAAAATGCAAAAGAAAAGATTGAACATGATGAAAAAGCATTGAATAAACAATTCGAAGAAGCAAAAGAAGAAACTGAAAGCGATTCAATAAAAGAAGCTGCAAAACAAGATACCGTTAAAAAAGAAGAAGATTCAGAATCATCCGAAGAAAAAGTAGAGCCCAAACCCGAACCCAAGCCGGAAGGAAATTACTTTGTTGTAGCCGGCGCATTCAGAAATAAAGCAAATGCCGAAAAATATCTTGATTATTTGCATCAGAAAGGGTATAATGATGCCCGGATTTTTGGTATGATACGGGATATGCATGCCATTTGTTACGACTCGTACCAAACCAAAAGTTCTGCAACGCAGGCAATGCAAAGGATACGCAATGAGATGGGGCGTAATAAAGCATGGGTATACAGGAAGTAATATAGTGTTTGTCTTTAAATGTAACTATTTTTTCAAAGTTCAATCTTGTTAGATGTTTACATACATCATCAATCAACAAATATTCCATCTTTCAGGGTTAGCATCCTGTCTGACATATGAGCCAGTTCTTCATTATGGGTGACGATAATGACAGTTTGTTCAAATTTTTCTCTTAGGTAAAAAAACAACTCATGAAGTTCGCGTTTACTTTTGGTGTCGAGATTTCCTGACGGTTCATCTGCCAGCAGTACTTCCGGTTCATTGATCAAGGCCCTGGCTACAGCAACACGTTGTTGCTCACCTCCTGAAAGTTCGCTTGGTTTATGATCCAAACGGTTGCCGAGATTCAGGTAATTAAGCAGCTCTTTAGCTTTTGTCTCCGTTTGTTTTTTTGAATTTCGTGCGATGAATGAAGGGATGCATACATTTTCCAGGGCCGTAAATTCAGGAAGCAGATGGTGGAATTGAAACACAAAACCAATATTTTTATTGCGGAACCGTGATAATGCGATTTCATTAAAATCACTAACTTCCATGTCATTATACCTGACAGAACCCGAATCCGGCCTGCTCAGTGTTCCCAGTATCTGTAGAAATGTTGATTTTCCTGCCCCGCTAGGGCCTACAATAGATACAATCTCACTTTTCTTAATATTCATATTGATGCCTTTCAAAACTACAAGGCCACCAAATGACTTTACTATGTTATTCGCCTCAATCATGCTCTGATATTAAATATTAACCAAATATATACAATGTAAACACTAAACAACAAAATTCCTTTTAATCTTGACAGTGTTCCTCCTCTTAAAGGAAGGATAAATATAAATAATAATAATGAAATCCCCAACATTATAAAAATATCAAAACGGACAATCATCGGATTTATGGTGATATTTTTCACAATACTTGTAATCCCCAGGATAGCTAATATATTGAAAATATTTGAACCAATAATATTGCCAATACTGATGTCCATTTCTTTTTTGAATGCTGCTGCTACAGATGTTGCCAATTCGGGAATGCTTGTGCCAAGCGCTACAATTGAGATGGAAATGATTCGTTCACTTACCCCCAGTTCCCGTGCTATTTTGGTTGCTCCGTTGATCATAAAATTTGCTCCACCCACCAATCCCACACACGCTAGAATAATGATAAGAATGGATACAAACAAAGAATATTCCGGGTTTAAAATTTCTCCTTTTAATGTTGCATTGTCTCTTCGTGATTTGAATATTGAGTACCAAACAAAACCGCTAAGCATTAATATAAAAATAATGCCTTCCCAGGTTTCAAGTACATAATTGAGTGAGAAGATATAAAAAAGCAATGATGCAATCATCATGATAGGCCAGTCAAACTTAATGGTAGTGGGCTTCACTGATATTGGCATTACAATGGCGCTGACGGCCAATACAAGTGCTATGTTTGATATGTTGGAACCTATTATATTGCCGGTGGATATGTCGGGATGAGACTCAAGAGTAGCTTTAAGACTTACAACCAATTCGGGGGCAGATGTCCCAAATGAAACAAAAATAACCCCAACAACCAAAGTAGAAACATTCAAATGCCTTGCCAGAGAAACACTGCCTTTGACTATATAGTTTCCACTGAAAAAAAGCAATACAAACCCCAGTACCAAATAAAATATCTCCATAGCTGTTTTGTATACTTAATAATGATTGATGTTAGCCTTTAATGTTTTCATCCATCTCATCAATATTCTTCTTCATACCCGAAGCATAATCATCAATATGTTCTTTGATGTCTTCCGATTCTTTTGTGATATCAGAAGAATGATGGTTGATCTCATTCTTTATATCATCAGTAGCCTTTTGAAATTCTTTCATCCCTTTGGCAATTCCCCTGGCTACTTCCGGTACTTTTTTTGAGCCGAACAATAAAAGAATGATCACCAGAATAATAAAAATTTCACCTCCGCTTATAAAAAGAAATTGATTCACTATATATAAAGTAATAAAGTATATATTTAACATTATGGTCTTCTTTAAAAAAGTAAAATTAAAAAAAAACTAAGTATTCAACGGAATGAACACTGCATTTGTTTTAAAATATTCTTATATTTGCTATTGAAAATTTATTTATAATAAAGAATTCCAATAGGTTGCTAAATATGTAAATGTATAGATGTATTTATGAGATCAATTTTCTGTATCATTATTATATCACTTTGTCTCAATACAGCTGCTCAGCTAAAATCTGAAGAAAAAACCTTTTTTGTAGAAGTATCTGTTGGGGCCGCGTCTCCTTCCGGTTATTTTAATTCAAATGACCCCGATAATCTTTTGTCCGGATTTGCACAAATAGGAACGGATTTTAATATTAATGGTGGATTTCAGATCATCAAAACATTCGGCGTAATGATAAAATATAACATGTCATTAAATCCGGTCAACAAAACCACAATTAATGATTATTACACCTCGGAGATGCAGGATTATCTGGATAAAAACGATCCCGGTTATATCATTAATTCAACAAATACTAAAAGTGGATGGTATTGGTCTAACAGTGGCATGGGAGGGATTTATGTGACCATTCCTGTTGACAGAATAAGCATTGATGTACGAACACTCGCCGGATATTTATTGATGGTAAAACCTGAATTGAATTATGGTGCTTCATTGAACACAGACGATCAATATACAATAAAAGAAGAGAAAAAAAATGGTGGCGGTATAGCTTATAATGTAGGATTCAGCGTTAACTATATGTACAATCCTAATTTTATAATTTTTGGAAACATAGGATACCTCAAAGCCGAACCCAAAATAATGGATATCCAATCAACCAGGACAGTCACTTCTGTTGGACAGAGTAATTCGTATCATAAGTATTGGGACCCCAGAATAGAAATCTTTAATTTTTCATTTGGGGTGCGATACACGTTTACAATCAATAACAATATTATCCGCACAAAAATACTTCGTTAACAAGAAATTGTATGTAACTCCGGTGAATTATTTTATATTTGCCTCAGATTTTTATGAAAGCAATATTCTGATCGGTTTAAACCAGGCATTGACTTGTTTAAATTGTAACAGTAAAGGAATCACGGTTCTATTTTTTTATCCAAGACAACAAACTAAACATTCTATTGACTAAAGCCAGGCACTCAAAAAACCTTTGCTTTTTTTATCATCCTGCTTTCATAGCATTTTTAAAAATAAATTAATTCAATGAAGGGATTCACGCAGATATATACCGGAAATGGCAAAGGCAAAACAACAGCAGCCATAGGATTGGCAATCAGAGCAAGCGGTGCAGGGAAGAAAATATTCATTGCACAATTTACAAAGGGGCGAGGGTCGTCTGAAGTCAATGTCATTTCGGATTACATACCCAATATAACAATTAAACAATTTGGCAGAGAGAATTTCATACTCAGAGAACCTGAGGAAGAAGATCACATACTTACCCAAAAAGGATTTAAAGAAGTTGTTGCACAGGTGTTTTCAAGATATTATGAAATGGTCGTATTAGACGAAATATTCATAGCGCTTCAATATGGACTGATCACTGAGCAGGCTTTAGTCAGTTTTTTGCAAACTGCACCTGACAATGTGGAAATAATCTTGACAGGACGAAATGCTCCTCAAAAAATTATTGACATGGCCGATCTTGTAACGGAAATGAAAGAAGTTAAACATTATTTTGAAAATGGAATACAAGCCC
The DNA here is from genome assembly GCA_964549265.1 of uncultured Bacteroidales bacterium. GTDB lineage: Bacteria > Bacteroidota > Bacteroidia > Bacteroidales > JBBRXJ01 > CAYMKE01. The sequence continues at coordinate 12,808 of CAZJWE010000084.1, forward strand.
GGGAGGGAATTGAATATTGAATTAGGAATGCATAAAAAATAAAAAATATGCGGAAAATATATGCCATTGGAGAAACAGTTCTTGATATTCTTTTTAAAGATGACAAGCCATTAGCTGCTACAGCCGGCGGAGCTATGTTAAACACTGCTGTTTCATTAGGCAGATTGAATGTGCCGGTCGAGTTTATCAGTGAATATGGTACCGACAGGGTAGGGGATGCCATTGACTCTTTTATAAGGCAAAACAATGTATCTACACGCTATGTTTACAGGTATAAACAAGGAAAATCTGCCATAGCAATGGCCTTTATGGATGAAGATAACAATGCTGAATATGAATTTTATAAACATTATCCTGATCAAAGGTTACAAATTGAAATACCGGAAATTACAGAACAAGATATCGTATTATTTGGTTCATTTTTTTCAATCACAAAAGACGTTCGTAATCATTTGATTAAGTTTATCAACCAGGCCAAACAGAACAATGCCATTATTATCTATGACCCGAACTTCAGGCGCTCGCACCTTCCTGATTTACCTAATGTAAGATCATATATTATAGAGAACATGATGCTGGCTGATATCATACGGGGCTCAGATGAAGATTTCAACTGTATATTTGATGTTGACACCGCCCAGTCAACTTTTCAAATGATTCATCATTACTGTAATACATCCATTTATACAGCCAGTAAAAAAGGTGTGTATTTGTATTCTGTCAACATTGAAAAACAATATAAAGTTCCTAAAATACAACCTAAAAGTACCATTGCTGCGGGCGATAATTTTAATGCAGGACTGATTTACGGCATCTTAAAACACAATTTATTAAGTGGCGACATCGCTAAAATTTCAGAACAGGTATGGGATGATATCATCCAATATGCAATTGATTTTTCCCAGCATGTATGTATGCAGCTTGAAAATTATATTACAAATGATTTTGCAGAAAAGATATATGTTGATTTTTTTTGTCCTGCAAATCGTAGTAGCGAGAGGGGGACTTGAACCCCCGACCTCATGATTATGAATCATGCGCTCTAACCAGCTGAGCTATCTCGCCTTCTAAAAAAGAAAACGCAAATATAGTATTTCTTTATAAATTTCAAACACCCTTGCTATATAAAATTATTTTTTCAATAATCACATTATACATTCCACATAGGCTTGGTAGCTTAAAAGGTTCAATACTGTATATAATGCGTGAAATCAGTTTATTTTCTTGCCTGAGCTTTTAAAAAAACAGGTTCTACCCTTGTTTTTGTGGTGGTAGAATCAATTAATAAAGATAATTTTTTTAAACATTACA
>CAZJWE010000085.1:0-14101 GCA_964549265.1 uncultured Bacteroidales bacterium
AACAGTATTTTAGGTCCTGTAAAAATATTTAACCATTAAAATAAGGGTAGTGCCAAATAATTTATAGTTATCCGGTAAATTTATGTTTTTATTCTGCACAAAATTTTTAGGATGACTTAATTTATTTCAATTAATTTCGTTTAATCATTTACAGAATGATCTTTATCTTTGGGTTTTATTTGTATAAATTATTGAATAGAGAATGAAACGATTGCACAACCTCTTTTTACCGGGACTATTATTATTGGCTATTATAAGCTGTACCAAAGAAGAATTTATTGAAGAAAACGGAAAAGGGCTTCATTTTTCGACTGATACAGTACATTTTGATACGATTTTTAGCAGTGTTGGAAGTATAACACATCATTTTAAGGTATATAATCCACATAAAAAAAATATAAATATTTCAACAATTTATCTGGCAGGTGGCAAAACTTCTGATTTTCGTTTGAATATCAATGGGATTCAAAGCCATCAGGCCAATGATATAGTGCTTAGGGAACAAGACAGTATGTTTGTATTTGTTGAAGTAACCATTGACCCGAATAAAAATAAAATGTTGGAAAAAGATTCTATTGTCTTTATAACAAATAACAAAATTCAGGATGTTAAATTGATAGCCTATGGACAGGATGTTTATTTAATTGACCGGTATGAGCTCAGAAAAGACTCTCTCATGCCAACAGACAAACCATTTTTAATCAACCATTCATTCACTGTTGATACAGGAGTGGTTATGCAATTGGATTCTGGCACTAAATTTTATTTTAGTAGAAACGCACAACTTAATATTGAAGGCACTCTCCATTCATCAGGGACACCAGAAAATCCGGTTGTTTTTACAGGAAGTAGGCTGGATAAGGACTATGAAGATATTCCCGGCCAATGGGGCGGCATATACTTTACCAATAGTAGTAGAGATAATGAATTGCATAATACCGAAATCAGAAACGGGGTATTGGGAATCAGGATGGGAGATTATGAGCCTCCAGATTATGATACAGCCAATCCTTCCATACATTTACATAATTGCATGATCAAAAACATGACATACGCCGGAATATCTGCTTGCAATGCTAAAATAAACTCAGGGAACCTTATCGTAGCCAATTGTGGAACACATGCAATTGAATTATGGAATGGCGGAACTTATTCTTTTTATCATACAACCATTGCCAACTATTATCAATTCTCATTACGAAACGAACCTTCTTTGTTTATTACAAACACCGTCCCGTTTGGAAATCAAAACCTTTCGGACGATATGGATGCCCGGTTTTATAACAGCATTATTTATGGGTATAATCTGAGTGAAATAGAAATAGGTGAAAAAGATGATAGCAAAGCACTGAATTATTTATTTGACCATTGCTTATTAAAAGCCGATGAAGATAAATTGGATATAGACAACACATCTTATTTCATTGATCCGCTTGTGAATAAAGACCCTGATTTTATTTCTGTCGAAGACCAGGATTTTCAGCTTGACTCAATATCAGTCGCCATTGATAAGGGAAATTATCAAACCGCACAGCAATATCCTTCAGATTATTCAGAGAATGACAGATTGCTGGATGGTGAACCTGATCTGGGTGCTTACGAAAACTCAAAATAGTATTATAATTAAACGGATGAACCAAACAAACAGAACGAAAAGTTTTTATGCATTCATTGTGGGCAGTATGATCATTGCCATTTTGTTTTTTTCTTGTTTTACACAAGAGAACAAGGATACCCATAAGTTGTTTATACATAATAATGATACCAATGACATACAACAACGGGGTGATGCACGCATCATGTTTTATAATGTCGAAAATTTATTTGACACCCTGGACGACCCCGATCATAAAGATGAAGAATTTTTGCCGGATGCTGACAGGCACTGGGATGAATACAAATACAAACAAAAACTTATTAAAATATTTAAAGTGGTTGCTGCTGTGGGAGGGAAAAAACCTCCGGAACTCATTGGATTGTGTGAAATTGAAAATAATAGTGTCTTGATGGACCTGATCTACAAGACCCCATTATCAAAATACAATTACCAGATTATACATAAAGAATCACCAGATTGGAGAGGGATTGATGTTGCATTATTATATATAGACAATCATTTTAGATTATTAAAAAATCAGTTCATCCCTGTGAAGTTTCCGTTTGACCCTGATTCGAAAACAAGGGACATTCTATACGCAAAAGGTGTTTTATTGCAACATGATACTGTGCATTTATTTGTTAGTCATTTTCCATCACGGTATGGAGGAAGGTTGGAAAGTGAACCAAAACGAATATATGTTGCGAGATTATTACGAAAGCATATAGACTCTGTATTGTCTGTTCATCCATTTGCAAAAATTATCATCATGGGAGATTATAATGATGAACCCACAAATACAAGCATTCAGGATGTTTTAGTGGCTGACAGTCAACTTGAAACCATACGTCCCGGAAAACTGTATAATTTATCCGGTTATCTACAAGCGAACACAAATGCAGGCACATATAAATATCAAGGACATTGGAATATGCTTGATCAAATCATTGTTACGGGCCATTGCCTGCTTGATACATCCGGACTTCATGTGAATAAAAAAAGTATTGGCATATTTCGTGAATCATTCCTCCTTGAAAGAGATCGCTCTTATGTTGGTTATAAGCCATATAGAACGTATCTGGGGTATCGTTATAACAAAGGGTATAGCGACCATCTTCCGGTTTATCTGGATATGTATGAATAACATTTGGACCCAAATATTATTGACAGCCTTCATTTATATTGTTAAAAATCTCATTTTTCCTGACTTCATATACCATTGATTGTTTATCTTTGTTATTTAAACCATCTTTTATAACATTTAAAAGATACATGGAAAAGAAAAATCAGGAAAATAAATTACATGATTTGTTGTATTCACTTCAGGTTTCTGAATTTGTACAAACAGCCGGTGAATTTTGTATCTTCATAGAAAACGCTGAACAATTCACAAAACGGGACTTTATATTCAAATCCAGAGAGCTATTGCCTTTGATTTATTACCGAATGATAAACATTCCTGAATTGGACACCTATACAGAAGAAGTCAATGAGAAATATGTGTCTGAACAGGATTGGGATCATATTTACACCATCATATTGTCAAAATTGGGAGAGCAAGACAGTTTTCTTGAAGTATTTGCACCTGCAATGCAGGAAGAAGAAGGCCCTGTTGTAGCAAGCATTGCCGAACATTTTGCTGACATATATCAGGATATAAAAAATTTTATCACTCTTTATAATCTGGGAGACGCGGTCATTATGAATGATGCTTTATGGGAGTGTAAAATGAATTTTGAAGAATATTGGGGACAACGGCTTGTTAATGCATTGCGGGCTATCCACATGATCACAACAGGAGATGAAAATGTTTTGGAAGAAAATGATGCCCCGGAAGAAGATGTATCTTCACAATTCGACCCTGAAAAAATCAATACAGAAGACTGGCTTATCTCAAAAAAGATTCAAGACCATGAGCGGGATGAACAATGAAAATTATTTCAAAGGAACAATCACAAAAGAAGAAATATCTTCTTTGCCATTGACCCATTTCCAGGGGACTATTCATATAATCAATGATCTTGAATCATTGCAAAAATGTCTTCCTTATATAGAAAAACAACCTGTGCTGGGGTTTGATACCGAAACCAAACCTTCATTTAAAAAAGGCCCAAACAATAATATTGCATTAATGCAACTATCAACCAAAGATCAGGCATTCCTGGTACGAATTAATGAAATAGGGTTTCCTGTTGAATTAGCTGATGTGTTAGCAAATGAAAACATCATTAAAGTAGGTGTTGGCATTCGTGATGACCTGAAAGGACTACAAAAATACACCGCTTATCATCCGGCGGGTTTTATCGAATTGCAAAATCTTGTGGTCAAATTCGGGCTTGAAAATATCAGCCTTAAAAAAATTGCAGCCATTATCCTGGATATCCGTATTTCCAAATCACAACGTGTATCAAACTGGGAAAATGAACAATTGACTCCATCACAACAATTATATGCAGCAACAGATGCATGGGTGTGTTATGAAATTTATGAACGGCTTAAAAATGTAGATAACGGAGATATTGAATTTGAAACATACCAACCTTCCGGTTAGAAGGAATTTAATAGACTGTTTACAGCCGCAGCCAATGTTCGCTATGTACTCGTGACAGATTTCAAAACAGTATTTTATATAAATAATAAAAATAAAAAAAATAGTGGAAAAAATCCCTAAAATAATACTCCGGTCAGGAAAAGATCAGTCGCTAAGGCGATTTCATCCCTGGGTGTTTTCCGGTGCCATAAAAAAGATTGAAGGCTCGCCGGCCGAAGGAGATATCGTTGCCGTATATACAAATAAAGATGAATATTTGGGAACCGGCCATTACCAGGATGGCTCTATTGCTGTGAGAATATTTTCTTTTGAAGACAGGGAAATTGATTCGGATTTTTGGAAACAAAAACTTACTGAAGCTTACCGGTTAAGAAAAGATTTGGGATTGGCAGAAAGCAGTCATACAAATGTTTTTCGATGGGTGAATGCCGAAGGAGACGGAATGCCCGGACTTATTCTCGACTATTACAATGGTACAGTCGTATTTCAGGCACACTCCATAGGAATGTATCTGATTCGGGACACAATCAGCAAAGCTATCCGCGATATCTTAGAAGATCGGTTGAATGCTGTTTATGATAAGAGCCTTTCAACACTACCCAAAAATATTGATATTGAAAAAGAAGAAGGGTATTTATTTCAACAAGACAAGCCCCTGGAACACCAGATCATGGAATACGGAAATGTATTCAATATTAATTGGAAAGAAGGGCAAAAAACAGGATTTTATATTGACCAGAGGGAAAACCGTCAATTGCTTATGAACTATGCAAAAGACAAGAAGATTCTGAATGTTTTTTGTTATACCGGGGGATTTTCTGTCTATGCCCTGAAAGGAGAAGCACAGATTGTCCATTCTGTTGACAGTTCTGCGCTTGCTATGGATATGGTGGATGAACATGTGGTACTGAATAACAAGCCGGAAAATCATACATCATTTACTGCTGATGCATTTGATTTTTTAAAAGATGTCAATGAAGAATATGATATTATTATTGTGGATCCGCCTGCCTTCGCAAAGCACAAAAATGTATTGCAAAATGCATTGAAAGGATATAAGCGATTGAATGCAATGGCATTTGAGAAAGTGAAGAAGGGCGGATTGGTGTTTACCTTTTCATGCTCTCAGGTGGTAAGTAAACATGATTTTAAAAAGACCATGTTTCAGGCTGCTGCAAATGCAAACAGACATGTTCAGATACTACACCAGTTAAGCCAGCCACCCGACCATCCTATAAGTATTTATCATCCTGAGGGCGAATACCTGAAGGGTTTAGTGTTAAGAGTGGGATAGATATTTTTTTTGGTAAACTTTGTATTTTTTTGTTATTTTACTCTAATTAGTGTCTGTCTATAAACTCAAAAAAGAATGTTATAAGAAGTGGCTGAAGAAATTCTTACACAAAACATACAGTATCTGCCTGGAGTTGGCCCCAAACGTGGCAAATTGCTTGAACAGGAACTCGGTATTTCCACCTTTGAAGGCCTGCTCTATTATTTTCCATACAAGCATATTGACAAAACAAAGTTTTACAAACTCAGGGAAGTGCATCCCAATTTGCCTTATATCCAAGCCAAAGGAAAGATCAAAACATTTGCTTTAGCCGGAAAAAAATACAAACAACGTCTTGTAGGAAAATTCACCGATGGAACAGGAGTCATAGACCTTATTTGGTTTAAAGGGTTGAGTTGGATACAGAAAAACATTCAGGCAGATGTGGAATATATTATTTTTGGTAAACCAAGCATCTATAACGGAAAGATCAATATCATCCATCCCGAAATAGAAGATGCCAATAAAACTGAATCAACAATCAGTTCTTCGTTGCAAGCATTATACAATACAACCGAAAAACTTAAAAACAGTTATGTCACATCCAAAACCATTCAAAAAATAATGAACACGCTATTGCAGCAGGTGCATGATCAAATCCCTGAAACACTTCCGGGGTATATACTTAATAAGATGCAGTTGTTGCCATTGAAAGAAGCATTGTTGAACATCCATTTCCCACAAAGTATAGATAAGCTCAGAAAAGCAGAATTCAGACTCAAATTTGAAGAATTGTTTTATATTCAATTGGGAATACTACAGCTTAAATCAAACCGTCAGCGTACATTCAAAGGTTTTTGTTTTCCGGAAGTAGGAGACTATTTTCATTCATTTTACAATAACAACCTTCCTTTTGAACTGACCAATGCCCAAAAAAGGGTATTAAAAGAAATTCGGAAAGACATGAACAACAACCTGCAAATGAACCGCCTTTTGCAGGGCGATGTGGGAAGTGGAAAAACGCTGGTTGCCCTTATGGCCATGCTTATTGCACTGGACAATAATTTTCAGGCATGTATGATGGTGCCTACCGAAGTACTTGCAAATCAGCATTACGAGAATATCTGCAACTTTCTTGAAGGCCTGGATATCCGGTGCAGGCTACTGACAGGCAGTACACGCAAGAAACAACGGGACGAAATGCTTAACGAATTGAATGAAGGCAGCATACACATCCTTATTGGCACACACGCCTTGATCGAAGGCACGGTGCAATTCAAAAACCTTGGCCTCGTGGTTATTGATGAGCAACATCGTTTTGGCGTAGCACAGCGCGCTAAATTATGGAAAAAAAATGAACGGCCCCCGCATGTGTTGGTCATGACAGCCACACCAATTCCCCGTACGCTTGCTATGACAGTGTATGGAGACCTGGAAGTATCTGTAATTGATGAACTGCCGCCAGGCCGCAAACCTATCAAAACGTATCACTATTATGACAAAGACAGGCTTAAACTCTTTGGATTCATAAAAAAACAAATCAAACAAGGACAGCAGGTTTTTGTTGTGTATCCATTGATCCAGGAGTCTGAAAAAATGGACTACAAAGACCTGGAAGATGGATACGAAAGCATCACCCGTGCATTTCCACCTCCCGAATACACGGTAAGCATTGCTCATGGAAAAATGAAACAAGAAGAAAGAGAGATTTCCATGGAACATTTTAAGGCCGGTAGGGCGCAAATAATGGTAGCCACCACAGTGATTGAAGTGGGAGTGGACATTGCCAATGCGTCTGTTATGATTATTGAAAGTGCAGAACGATTTGGGCTTTCTCAATTGCATCAACTTAGGGGGCGTGTTGGGAGAGGGGCCGACCAGGCTTACTGTATCTTAATGACTTCATTCAAGCTTTCGGGAGATGCACGCAAACGCCTCGAAACAATGGTCAAAACCACCGACGGATTTGAAATTGCCGAAGCAGACCTGAAACTCAGAGGGCCCGGCGATATTGAAGGAACACAGCAAAGCGGCATTCCGTTTGACCTGAAAATAGCCAGTCTTGGAAAAGACAGCGATATTCTGAACACAGCAAGAACCATTGCCCAAAAAATCCTCGAACAAGACCCGGAGCTGGAAAAAAATGAAAATCAAATACTTAAAGTGCAGCTTAAGAAGAGTAAGAAGAGCAAGATTGATTGGAGTGTGATTAGTTAGAGTCTGTCTATAAACTCAAGTGTTTGTCTCTAAAGTCCAGGTTGGCTTCGCCGAGCTCCTCCTTCGTCGTCGGTTCTTCGTTGTTGCTTGAAATCTAAATTACTCACACTACTTTGTTTTTTTAATGTGTTCGTGAGCTCACTAATGTTCGGTTCTCAAATAATTCATATTATTCTGGCGCTTCCATCAAAATTCAACCAACCACCACCACAACAACGTCATTGCGAAGGCACTGCCTGAAGCAATCTTTCCGATTCAGTACCGGTCAAAAAGCCGGTTGCTGTTGGTGGCAGCAGGAGTATGGAAAAGATCGCTTCGCTTCATTTCATTCCGCTCGCAATGACGTTTTTGTTGGTTTGGTGTTGAGTTAATTCGTGATTTTTAGTTGGTCAATCTATTCCATGAAGATTTTTTCATGCTACCTTGAATATTCAACCAACCACCACTACAAAACGTCATTGCGAAGGCATTGCCTGAAGCAATCTTTCCGATTCTGCTAGTAAGTTCAATCATGTCAACATGATCATTTGTTTCCCTTGAATATCCCATGTCTGTATGCCAAAATGCTTTTGAATATCGAGATGATCCACTGGAAAGCAAACAATTAAGAAAAATAGCAGTAATAATTGTTCGGTTCATTTTAGTATATTTTATATATTTTTAATTATTTTTGGTTTGAAAGATACAATTATTTTTTTATTTTTTTTATTTATCTGTATGATTATAAAGAAGGAAAAGGTGTATAGGGGAAGAGGATAAACCCCATTTTTTTATGCACTTTTAACATTTATAAACCATACAAAAAAAAGTATTGAATTTAAAAAAGTAACAAGTGAAAATCCTCTTAATTAACCCAAATCAATACAAACACCCACCGGTGCCACCTTTGGCGCTTGAATACCTTGCCGGAGCTTTGGATACGACCGATCATGAAGCAGAGGTTATTGACCTTTGCTTTGAATCCGATCCTTTTAATGCATTGGAAAAGAAAATTCAGGCATTCAGGCCTGAGATTGCGGGCATTACCATCCGCCAGGTTGATACAGCGTTGTACCCAGATAATCATTTTTTTCTGGATGAAATAAAGCACTATGTTTCATTCTGTAAACAACGTGAACTAAGTGTTATACTTGGAGGAAGCGGTTTTTCCATCATGCCACAACGCATTTTATCATACACAGGAGCTAATTATGGGATTGCAGGAGCAGGAGAAGATGCACTCGTATATGTCCTAGATACACTTGTTTCAGGCATTCATATTCCTCCTGTGCTTAATGGCAATACGTTTCATCAAAAACCATACTGGCCGTACAAACGAAAAATAGAATTGGATTACCGGACATATCTTCAAAATGACGGGCTAATAGGTTTCCGTACCAAAACCGGCTGTACCGGCCATTGCTTTTTTTGTGTTGAAGGCCATACCAATGTGTATTATCACCATCCCAATACCATTGGTGTTGAGCTTAAAAGGTTAAAAGAACAAGGATTCAACCGGTTTCATTTATGTGATAGTGAATTCAATATTGACTTAAACCATTGCATTAACACATGCAATGCAATCCTCAGAAAATCAGGAAAGGTAAATTGGACTGCTTATATGAAACCTGAGCCATTCACAGGGGAATTATTTGAGCTCCTGAGCAAGACAGGATTAAAAATTATTACGCTAAGCCTGAATACATTAGATGATCTGCCGTCTACATTCAAACAATTAAAAACGTTCTGTCAATTTGCACACAATGCCGGGATCAATATCATGGTAGACCTTTCTGTGGGAGCACCGTATGAAGATATTTCCACCACAGGTGAGATGATTGATTTTCTGGATGAGCAACCTGTAAAATCGGTAGGTGTGAATGCTTATTACCGTGTGTATACGGGCACTGTGTTGCATCAACACATTATTTCAACTCCCGATCTTCAGCAATACCTTGTCGGTGAATCTGAACATCAGGACTTTCTGTATCCTGTGTTTTTTAATTATATTGATAAAGAACGGATTGCGAATCTGATCAAAGGCAAACCAACATTCAGGATAGAAGGTTTTGAAAAGAAAGTGAATTATCAGAGAACAGAAAGCTAATATATTTAGTTTATTTCAATGCCTCATATAGAATTTCCACAGGATGCTTCGCTTCTCTACCTGTGCCGTCTTTAATCTGATGGCGACAGCTGGTGCCAGGAGCTGCAATAATGGTGTCTTCACCGGCTTCTCTTACAGCCGGGAACAACACCATTTCTCCGATTTTCATGGATAATTCATAATGTTCTTTTTCATATCCGAATGATCCTGCCATACCGCAACACCCCGAAGGAATCTCTTCTGCTGTATAATGCTCAGGGAACGAGAGCATATACAGTGTTGGCTCTGTTGACGAGACGGCTTTTTGCTGGCAATGGCCGTGCAGTTTTATATGCTGTGTTGCATCTGTGAATTGGCCTTTTGTAATGTTTCCCGCCTTCATTTCGTCAGCTAAAAATTCATCTATGGTAAACGAATAGCGGGCGATTTCTTTGGCAGCACATTGTAAATTTTGGCGTGTCAATTCAGGATACTCATCTCTGAAAGCAAGTATGGCAGAAGGTTCAATTCCTACAAGCGGATGATTGCTGTTTATGACATTGCATAATTTTCCTACATTGAAATCAGCATATTTTTTGGCTTTACGAATCAATCCTTTGGATAAATAAGTCCGCCCACTTTCTTTAAGCTCCGGTATCACAACTTTATATCCAAGTTTATTCAATAAACGAATGGTTTTCACCCCAATATAAGTATCATTGAAATTAGTGAATTCATCATTGAATAAATACACCCGTTTTTTTTGTGTTACATGTTGATTCAGTTCACCCACAAAGCCAGAAACCCATTTTTTTAATGTCGTATTTTCCAGCAACGGCATTTTACGTTTGGTTGAAAACCCTGTTAAAACAGAAAATAAACCGGAGGTGAAAGAATTTTTTAGAAAAAAATTGGTGATTCCCGGAAATTTACTTCCCAATGCATTCAATTTTGTGATATTGGCGATGAGCAACGAACGTAACGGTACACCATTGGCATCATAATAATGCTGAAGGAATTCAGCTTTCAATTTTGCTACATCTACATTTGCCGGACATTCGGATTTACATGCTTTGCAGGAAAGGCACAAATCCATTACTTCATAGATTTCTTTTTGATTGAATGGATTTTTTTTAGGGGACTGGGTCAAAAACTCTCTCAATATATTGGCCCTGGCACGTGTTGTTTTGTCTTCGTCGAGGGTTGCCATATAACTCGGGCACATTGTACCGCCAATCTTTGATGTCTTTCTGCAATCTGCCGTTCCATTACATTTTTCGGCTGCTGATAAAACACCGCCGGTTCCAGAAAAATCAAATACCGTATCAAAATGCTTTGATTTGGCTCCGGCTTCATACCGCATATTGGTGTTCATGGGAGGGGTGTCAATAATTTTTTCAGGATTGAAAATATTCTGAGGATCCCATGTATGTTTTAATTGCCTAAGCAGATTATAGTTATTGTCTCCAATTAACAAGGGGATGAATTCTCCTCTTAATCTGCCATCGCCGTGCTCACCACTTAAGGCCCCGTTGTACTTTTTAACGAGTCGGGCTGTTTCCTCTGCAATGTCATGAAATATCCGAACGTCTTTCTCATCTTTTAAATTCAGGATCGGGCGAAGGTGGAGTTCCCCGGTGGCGATATGTGCATGGTATACACATTTCAGGTTATATCTGTCCAGTATCTGATTAAATTCTTCGATATAAGCAGGCAGTTTTTTCGGGATCACTGCTGTATCTTCTATTACTGAAACCGGTTTTGCATCGCCTTGCAGGTTCGACAATACACCAAGCCCGGATTTTCTAAGATTCCATACTTTGGGGATATCCGGCCCGTATACCACCGGGAAATGATAACCAATGTCTGCAGATCGCATATCCTTTTCAAGGGCTTTGGCTGTTTCTGCTATTTTTTCTTTGGTGTCATAAGCAAATTCAATAATGAGGATTGCCCCCGGGTCGCCCTGTATAAAAAACCTGTTTTTCAGTTGCTCCCTGTTGTCTTTCGTGAGCTCAAGTATTTCATGATCCATTAATTCAATGGCCATGGGGTTGTGTTGTAATGCAATGAGATTGCCCTGTAATGCTTCTTTAACACTATTGCAATGCACGCAAACCAATGCTTTGTGGACAGGAGGGAGGGGGACAAGTCCTATTTTGATTTCAGTAATAAATGCCAGTGTCCCTTCTGATCCTGCAATTAAGTCACAGAAATTAAATTGTTTAGAAGAATTATTGAAGGGGGATGTTTCCAACAGTAAATCAATGGCATATCCGGTATTTCTTCGTTTCAATTCAGGATCGGGATAATGGTTGCGGATTTCTTCCTGATTGTTTTTATCCGAAAGCATGTCCCGGATATTCCGGTATATCTTGTTTTCAAGAGTCGTTCCTTCACATTTAGCATGAAATTCTTCATCTGTTAATTCACGAAATTCAACTTCTTCGCCATTGCTAAGAAAAACTTTTACTGAAATCAGGTGATCGCGTATGCTTCCATACACGAGAGAATGCAGTCCGCATGAGTTATTGCCGACCATACCACCCATCAGGCAGCGGTTGGCAGTGGATGTTTCAGGGCCTATCATCAATCCGTGAGGCTTCAGATAGTTATTGAGTTCTTCAAGGTTAACACCGGGTTCTACTGTTACCCATTTTTCGTCTTTATTGAAATCCAGGATTTTATTCATGTATTTTGAAATATCAACCACCATGCCTTTCCCAACTACTTGTCCGGCCAGTGAAGTACCGGCTGCCCTGGGAATGATTGATTTATTATGCTGAATGGAAAATAGAATGATCTCCCGGATGTCTTCTTTGTTTTCAGGCCGTATCACAGCTTCCGGAATCTCCCTGTATGCAGATGCATCTGTTGCATAAAGGATTTTCATTTTTTGATCTGTATATACATCGCCTTGTATTGCATTTTTTAAAGACCTGATCAATGTCATACGCTTTGTTTTAGTTTCAAAATGTCTCCAAAATTAACCTTTTAAGCTGAAAAGTTTTTCAAAAAAATGTAAAAATGCTATAAAACCTTTTAATCAATAACAAAAGTTAAATATATTTGTGATCTTATTTTTTTATAGATTAAATAATAAAAAACCATGCACATTACAATTCTTTACATCATTATTGCGATCATTATTTTTGATTATCTTTTATCTTTGTTTTTGGACTACCTCAATACAACAAAATGGAGCAGTGAATTGCCGGAAGAAGTCAAAGGCATTTATGAAGAAGAAGAATACAAAAAGTCCCAAAATTATCAGCGAGAAAACATGAAGCTTTCGAACATAAAAAGTACCATAAGTACAGCCATAATACTGTTGATTTTAGTTTTTGGCGGGTTTGGCTATATTGATGAATGGCTTCGGAATTATACACAACACCCTGTATGGTTAGGATTGTTGTTTTTTGGTGTATTGGGTTTTGCCTCAGACATTTTAGGCACACCATTTGATGTATATGATACATTTGTTATTGAAGAAAAATATGGATTCAACACCACCACAGTAAAAACGTATATTTTGGATAAAATAAAAGGATGGATTTTGGGTGCTATCCTGGGAGGCGGCATTCTTGCCCTGATCATATGGTTTTATCAAACCACGGGGGAGATGTTTTGGGTTTATTGCTGGGCTATTGTAACCGCTTTCACCCTTTTTATTGCCATGTTTTATTCGAGGTTGATTGTGCCGTTGTTTAACAAGCAAACGCCATTAGAAGAAGGAGAACTCAGGTCATCTATCGAAGCATTTAGTGATAACGAAGGGTTTAAATTAAAAAATATTTATAAAATAGACGGCTCAAAGCGATCCACAAAAGCCAATGCATATTTTAGCGGCTTGGGCCCTCAAAAACGGATTGTACTTTTTGATACATTGATCAATGATCTGAAAAACAATGAAATTGTGGCTGTGCTCGCCCATGAAATAGGCCATTTCATTAAAAAACATACAGCCAAAGGCATGGCTATTTCTGTAATTCAATTGGGGGTTACCTTTTTCCTCTTATCATTATTTATCAACAATCCTGCTTTAAGTAATGCGTTAGGTGCCAATATACCCAGTTTTCATTTGGGAGTGATTGCTTTTGGCATTTTATACAGCCCTATTTCTACCATTTTGGGCCTTGGAATGAATATCCTGTCCAGGAAAAACGAATATGAAGCAGACCGCTTTGCGCGTGACCATTACGAAGGAGAAGCGCTTATCGGTGCATTGAAGAAATTATCAAAGAAGAATTTGAGCAATTTAACGCCGCATCCGGTGTACGTGTTTTTCAATTATTCTCACCCCCCTTTATTAAAAAGGATTAAGACATTGAGGAATAATAATTAAGGTACTACCCTTATTTTAGTGGTTAAATATTTTTACAGGACCTAAAATACTGT
>CAZJWE010000086.1:0-14010 GCA_964549265.1 uncultured Bacteroidales bacterium
AAAAGTAAGATATTCTAAAGGGGATAACATCATTAAACAAGGAGAGAATATCACCCATGTTGTATATGTCTATTCAGGAATTCTTAAGAACCAGGTTTTTTTTCAGAATAAAGATTATATTACAAATCTGATCTCCCCGGGTAGTTTTGCAGGATTGCCTGCTATGCTGTCTAACAAATATCATGTTTTCTCATTAACCGCCTTGGATGACAGCATCATATATTACATTGATATAGAAGTCGTTAAAAACATTTTACTGCAGAACAGCAATTTTTTCCTTGAACTCATTAAAGAATCATCTCAATGGGCTGATTTTTTGCAAAATAAAGAATTCACACATGCACATAATAATATTTATGGAAAAGTGGCAAACACACTCATCTATTTAGGTGAGCAAGTATTCAAAAAAGACAGTTTTAATGTTTTAATATCCAGGAAAGAATTGGCGCAATTTGCCGGAATGAGCAGGGAAAATTTCATTAAAGTACTAACTGAGTTTAAAAGACTGGGAATAATAGACGTAAAAGGAAAAATAATTGACATATTAAATTATGAAAAGCTCTATCACATTTTGCAAAACGGATGATTTTAAAATTTCATATACCCTAATCTTCTGACAAATCTTTAATCATTTTTTGATACGCTGTAAAACATTTAGCTCTCGACACAAAGCCTACATAATATTTCCCTTCGGCTAACACAGGGATGGTAAACCTGTTGCTTTGCTGAAATTTTTTTACCACTTTACTCATCAACTCATTTGGAGTAATGATAAACTCGGGCATAAACATAAGGTCTTTAACAAAAAGGGTATTATATTTTTCTTTGTCAAACATAATATGCCTGACATGGTCAAGTTTGATGATGCCAAAAAATTTATTTTCTACATTTACCACAGGAAAAATATTGCGCTGAGAAAGCCTGATCACTTTAACAAGATCGCCCAGTGAGGCATCTGGAGATACGGTATTGAAGTCATTTTCAATTACTTTTCTTACATCCATCATGAGTTGTGCTTTTTTATCTTTATCATGCGTCATTAGTTCGCCTCTTTTTGCCAACTGATAAGTGTAGACTGAATTGCTTTGAAATAAGCGGATGGTTGTAAAGGAAATGGTTGAACAGATCAAAAGCGGAAGGAATAACTCATAACCACCGGTTATTTCAGCAATTAAAAAAATCGCTGTGAGCGGTGCATGCAGGATGCCTGATATCAACCCTGCCATTCCTATTAATGCAAAATGACTTTGTGGGAGTGAGATATTGAAATATTTTAAAACCATTGTATAAAATAATCCAACATGAGCTCCTAAAAACAGAGTTGGAGCAAAGATACCACCAACCCCTCCGCTTGCAAAGGTAATAGATGTGGCAAATGCTTTAAATAAAATGACCATCATTACAACACCTAAAAAAATAAAAAAACTATCCTTCATTGAATAAAAGACACTATATTCAAACAGGTAACTGTAATCATTATGTAAAATGCTATTGATTGAATGATACCCTTCGCCGTAGAGTATAGGAAAAAGAAATATTAATAAACCTAAAATGACCCCGCCAAAAATCAGCTTTACATACCATGTTTTAAATTTTTTAAACGCTTCTTCTGTAAATTGATATACTTTGGTAAAATACAATGATACCATGCCGGCAAACACCCCAAGTATTATGTAATAAACAAGGTTTTCTATCTGAAACGGTTCATTGATAGTATAAGGAAGCAGTACATCTTTCCCAAGAAATAGGTAAGATGTGAGAGCTCCTGTTGCAGAAGAGATCAAAATGGGAACCAACGATGCCATAGAGAAATCAAACATAATAACTTCAAGCACAAATACAATAGACGCAATGGGCGATTTAAAGATGGCAGACATGGCAGCAGCACATGCACATACAACAAGTGTGGTACGATGTTTATAATTCAAATGCAAGCGTTGTCCTACTGTTGAGCCAACCGCTGCGCCTGTAGCGACTGTTGGCCCTTCCAATCCTACAGAACCACCGAATCCAACAGTTAAAACACTGGTTAATACTGATGAAAACAAATTATGTCGTTTAATTTTGCTCGATTGTTTTGATATGGCGTATAATACTTTTGGCACGCCATGCCCTACATCCCGCCGAATAACAAAACGTATAAGCAATATTGTAAGAAAAATACCAATAGAAGGATAAATGATATACAAGAAATTATTAAACTCTTCATGAAGCCCCTCAACCAAAAACATGCGCAGATAGTGTACAAGGTTTTTTATCACCACTGCAGCAATTCCTGCCCCCAATCCAATAATGACACTCAACATATTGATAAACTGACGATCACCTATATGTTTCGACCTCCATAATAACAACCTTCCCCAGGGAGAAATTTTAATCATAATAAACTAAAAATAAAAAAATAATGGATCCATTTTTCGACGCAAGTATAAAGGATTACAATGAAAATCTTTCAAAAAAATCAAATAAAATGAAATTTGATGATAAATTATTTTGTAACAACTGAATAATAAATGAATTAAAAAAACGGCCAAAAAAAATTTTTTCAGGATTGTAATTTTTATACTGAGTGACTATAAAGATTAAATTTTTAAAATACAATAAACATAATTAAGTTTGTGGTCAATAAAACTGCAAAATATGAACATTAAATTCCATAAAGAAACACTGAGCAACGGATTGCGTGTGGTCATAAACAGGGACAACTCAACTTCTCTTGCGGCTGTCAATCTTTTATACGATGTCGGGTCAAAACATGAATCACCTGATCGGACCGGTTTCGCACATTTATTTGAGCACCTGATGTTTGGCGGATCACTTCATATCCCAACCTTTGACACCCCTTTAGAAAAGGCCGGCGGGACAAACAATGCTTTTACAAATAATGATTTCACTTCTTATTATATGACATTGCCTGTAGCAAATCTTGAGGTTTCGTTTTGGTTGGAGTCAGACAGAATGCTCGGTTTAAATTTTTCACAACAAAAATTAGACATCCAGAAAAATGTAGTCATCGAAGAGTACAAACAACGGTATTTAAACCGTCCGTATGGTGATATATGGCTATTGCTTCGCCCCCTGGCATACAAAGTACACCCTTATCAATGGCCTACTATCGGAAAAGACATCAGCCATATTGAAAATGCAACGCTACAGGAAGTTAAACAATTTTTCTATTCCCACTATGCACCCAACAATGCCATTTTAACCATTTCAGGAAATGTAGAAATTGACCATGTAATGACTCTTGCCGACACATGGTTCGGAGAAATACAAAATCGCCCCATATCAGAAAAATCCACGAAAAAAGAACCTTCGCAACAAAAAGAACGGTCGTTGAGTGTAGAACGGGACGTTCCGTTTGATGCTATTTATAAAACATATCACATGTGTTCCAGGAGCCATCCGGATTTTTATGCTACAGATATGATTTCCGATATATTAAGCAATGGGCACTCATCAAGATTATATCAATCATTGGTTAAACAAAAGAAATTATTTTATCAGTTAGATGCTTTTATATCCGGAGAGCTTGAAGATGGGTTATTTGTGATTGCAGGAAAACTGAACAAAGGTGTTTCAATGAAAGACGCTGAAGAAGCTATTGAAGAAGAAGTTAATAAAATAAAAACTACCTTACCACAAAACAAGGAAATGGAAAAAGTAAAAAATAAATTCGAAGCAAATCACATTTATAATAATACTGAGACACTTAACAAAGTCATTCATCTTTCATATCATGAGCTTTTAGGAGATGCTGGCATGATCAACCATGAAGTTGAAAAATATCGTTCAGTAACCCCTGATCAAATTCAGAAAATTGCTAGCGATTTATTGAAGCAACAAACTTGTAGTACACTGTATTATCATTCCAAAAATAATTAAAATGCCCCAAAGAATTGCAACACCCCATTTTCAGGTTCCGGAAAAAATAAAATTTCCTGCCCCTCAAAAGCATGTTTTACCAAATGGAATACCGGTTTATTTGTTGAAAACAGGCCAGAATTTAGTCAAAATTGACATCGTATTTGAAGCTGGAGCGTACTACCAGCCAAAACCTCTTATTGCCGGGATAACCAATGCAATGCTAAAAGAAGGAACCACTTCATACAGTTCAGAAAAAATATCAGAAACCCTCGATCATTATGGAGCCAATATGCATACAGAATCAGACAAAGACCGTGCAGTGGCGGGGTTGACCACACTCAAAAAATTTTGCCCTGATCTTTTCCCACTTATAAGTGACATGACACACAACCCTGTATTTCCTGAAAAAGAATTGAATCATCTGGTGAACCAGGAAAAACAACACTTTTTAATACAGGAAAAAGAAGTAAAACATATTGCCCGGAAAAAATTTTTCAATGTTTTGTATGGTGATGTTCATCCATATGGAGAAACAATTGAATTTGAACATTTCGACCAAATCAACAGGAATGAACTTGTGGATTTTTTCAATGAATTTTATATTCCGTCGAATTGTCATATCATTGCAACAGGAGATTTACCAGACGATTTTTTAGAATTGGCCCAACGCTATTTTGGCCAGGTTCAAAAACAGGGAATTAATAAAACGATCTTTTCCCAAGAAACTACTTCATTAGAAAAAAAACATTATATACATAAGAAAGACGCTGTGCAATGTGGTATTCGCATAGGTAAAAAACTATTTACCCGCCATCATCCTGATTACATTGAAATGCAAGTTTTAACATCTGTGTTAGGTGGATATTTTGGCAGCCGTTTAATGAAAAACATTCGTGAAGAAAAAGGCTACACTTATGGAATTGCCAGTATAATAAATTCATTGGAAAAATCGGGTTATTTTGTCATTGCATCTGAAACAGGGTCTCATGTAACTCAAAAAGCAATTGATGAAATATATAAAGAAATCAACGACTTGCTTAATAACCCCATACCTGAAGAAGAATTGCTGATTGTTAAAAATTATTTGATCGGCTCTGTGATGCGTATGACAGATGGGATACATGGCATTTCAGAAACCCTAAACCTGTTGGTTAAATTCGGTTTACCATACCATTATTTCCAGGATGTTGTAGATAGAGTCAGAACAACCACACCGGATAGATTACAAGAATTAGCTAATAAGTATTTTCAATTGAATACATTCTATGAAGTCGTGGCTGGTCGTTATGAATAAAGGCAAATATTTTAAAAAATGAATGCTATTCTGAACGAAAGCCGGTCCATATTAGGATCATGCGAAATTATGCTCCATAATGCCATTAAATTGACAGACCTGTCTCCTCCTAAAGAAAATTTCAATCCACCACCAAGCCAGTAAAAAGAATGAAATACACGCTTGTTGGCATCCAATTTCTTTTTTGCATTAATAAGTTCATATTCTGCATGTGCAAATAAATGTATTGGCAACTGCCTGTATATTTGTTTAAGAAAAATGTAGCGTGTAAATACAAAGCCGCCATAACTATGAGCATTCACAGCTGGTGCATGATAATAAATATATTTTGCACCAAGCCCTGCCGAAAAATCCTTTGTAAACCTGTATCCTCCAAATGGAGCTAATTGGATTTGTATCTGTTGTCCGAATGTTATAGTTGACAATTGATCAAAATAAAACCCCCAATACATTTTTTTATATTCTTGTTTCTCGTTCTCATCCTGTTTCTGCTTATCCTGCCCATTTATGTTAGCTATGGATAATAATGCAGACAACACGATTAAAATAGCCGGTTTAATTTTCATCCGATTTAGTAAATTAAAGTTTATAAAGTTTTTTAAATCCAATAAGAGATTTAAAAAACATAATGCAATAAATATACCTAAAATTTTACATACAAGTAAACAAAAAATTTTAAATTGCATTCAAATAAAAAAACTATGAATAAAATTTATTTTTTGCTGACGATACTAAGTTTGTTTTTAATAAAGCCAGAAAAAGTTGTATGTCAAACTGAAACAATACGAACAAACCAAATTAATAAAATTGAAAAAAGATTACAAAACATTCAAAAACAACAAAACAAAAATATAGAACAAATTGGGGTTTTGTTGAAAAAAAACAAACACTCGGTAGACAGCTTAAAAAAAAATCAAAGGGCAATACATAACTTAAACCTGTCTATGCAGGATTCCATTCGCTTTTTGAATAATCAACTGTTATCCATGAAAAAAAAACAACGAGAACAATTCGATACAACCAGCACGGAAATAAAAAAATTTCACACTGCTTTTGTTATCATTTCAGGTATTTTATTATTGGCATTAATAGTAATATTTGTTGTGTTGTTCACATATATCCGAAAAAGAATTGATAAAATGGAACAAAAAATGATTTATTACAATGAACGGGAAATATCTGAAACTGAAGAGACAAGAGATCTTTTTAACAAAAAGATGAAAGACTGGAAACGTATTTTTAAAGATGATTTATCCAAAACACAAAAAAAGATCAAAAAAGAAATTAAAAAGAAATAACCGTCCGGATTTTTTAATGAACAATAAGGAATCTTTGTTATCATATTTGTTTTTCAACATTCCAGACTACTCAAAACGAATTGACTTCATTGGGCTGATCTTGGAAATAATCAATGAAGGAAGCAGTAGCATAATCAATACCACCAAAAGCATTCCTACATTTAATAGAACGATATGAATTATATTCAAATTAATCGGCACCACAGTGAGATAATAAGTAGCCGGGTTCAATGTAATAATTTGAAAATATTTTTGTATCAAACAAATAGCAATTCCAATAATATTTCCCCATAATAAACCTTTTAAAATAACAAATCCGGCCTGGTAAAGAAAAATATTTCTGATCTTAAAATTTTCACTTCCCATTGCCTTGAGTAATCCAATCATATTGGTGCGCTCAAGTATAATGATGAGCAGTCCTGATATCATATTAATCCCGGCAACAACCAACATTAAAATAAGAATGATACTCACATTCAAATCCAATAAATTCAACCAATCAAATATCTGGGGGTATTTATGGTTAATTGGAATCACTCTGAGTTGGGCACCTCGTTTATCAAACGAAAAGCCTACTTTATTATTCACATTTTCGTATGTATAAGGCAGCCTTTCAAAATCACTGATTAAAATTTCATAGCCGCTAATCTTGTTATCTGTCCAATTATTTAATTTTTGAATATGTTTTATATCACAAAGGACAAACAATTTATCCAATTCTTTAAGACTTGTATTATATATTCCGGAAATCTTAAATCGCCGCAGCCGTGGCGGGTCCTGTACAAAAAACATGGCGATATCCTGGCCTGTTTCTAACTTTAACAGATCTGCAATCGTTTGAGATATAATGATTTTGTTGGTGGTAGAATCATCGGACACATGAAATGTGCTGCCTTTTACGATATTTTGTTCAAAAAAATCCCAGCTAAAGTGAGGGTCAATTCCTTTCAATACAACTCCCTGAATATTATCTTTCGTCTTTATTATGCCCGGTTTGGTAGCAAAAGTTTGAACATGTTGAACCCCTTCAATGGTTTGAAGCGTTTGTAATACAGTGTCATTTTTTACAACAGGATTGGTTTCGAACGAATTATTCGAATCATAATTCACAATTTGAATATGTGACCCAAACCCTATTACTTTATTTCTTATTTGTTCTTTAAACCCCGTTACAACAGCAATGGAAACAATAATAACCGCTAAGCCAAGCGCAATCCCAACAATAGCTATGCTTATAATTGGCCTGGAAATGGTATTTTTGTTTTCTTTTGAAGAATTCAACCGTCTTGCTATAAATAATTCAAACTTCAAATCTTACTTAATTTAATGTGTTTTCCACAAAAATAATAATTTTGTGCATTGATACCTGTTTTATATTGTATAATACAGAATTTATATTAAAACGTCATTTATCTCATTTAGTTATGTATCTTAAAAAAACATTTTTCATCCTGTTGTTTTGTTCATTTGTATTTTCTGAATGTTCATCTCAGCAAAATAACAATAGCACCAAAAAGAAAATTATTGTAGGTGCAGAAAGAACACACCTTTATTTTCCTTTACTTCAAAACAAACGAGTAGGGCTTGTTGCCAATCACACGTCAATGATTGGCCAGACACACATAAAAGACAGCCTTGTATCTGCAGGAATTAATCTTACCAGAATATTCAGCCCGGAACATGGATTCAGGGGCGTGAAAGATGCCGGTGAAAAATGGGACGGATATGTTGATGAACAAACAGGCATTCCGATTGTTTCATTGTATGGACAAGACCGGAAACCTCAAAAAAAAGACATGGCAGGCCTTGATATCATCATATTCGATATACAAGATGTGGGAGTAAGATTCTACACCTATATTTCCACGATGCATTATGTGATGTCTGCATGCGCTGAATGGGATATCCATTTCTTGATCCTTGACAGGCCTAACCCGAATGGATTTTATGTTGACGGCCCTGTATTAAACAAAAAATACAGCTCTTTTGTAGGCATGCACCCGGTACCCATCTTGCATGGGATGACCATTGCCGAATATGCACGCATGATTAATGAAGAAGGCTGGCTCGAAGGTCGAAAAAAATGTCAGCTAAAATGGATTCCCTGTAATCATTATACTCATTCAGATTATTATGAACTGCCTCATGATCCTTCACCAAACCTGCAAACCATGAGGGCAGTATATTTATATCCATCGCTTGGATTATTTGAAGGGACAAAAATAAGTGTGGGAAGAGGCACCCCCTACCCTTTTGAAGTATTCGGACATCCTGATCTTGATTTCGGAAATTATTATTTTACCCCGAAAAGCATCCCCGGAAAATCTCTTCATCCAAAACATAAAGGAGAAAAATGCAGAGGAATGGATTTGAGAGACATCCCTTTGGATTCACTCAAAAACATGAAATGCATTCAATTACAATGGTTAAGAAAAGCGTATCAACATTTCCCGAACCAACAAGCATTTTTTAATTCATTTTTAAATAAACTTACCGGAACAAACAATCTAAAAAACCAAATCGAACAAGGTGTAACAGAAAAAACAATTCGGGAAAGCTGGCAAAAAGAGCTAAAGAAATTCATGAACATCAGAAAGAAGTACCTGTTATATCCGGACTTTGATCAATAGTGAAAAGGTGAATTGTTAATGGTGAATGGTGACTCCTTCTAACTTCTAAACTTCTAAACTTCTAAACTTCTAAACTTCTAAACTTCTAAACTTCTAACTTCTAACTTCTAACTTCTATACTTCTATACTTCTAAAAAAAGACACAGCCCTTCAATCGCATCAATCAAAAAAAGCAATATTTCAACTATATCTCACCTATATTTAAACAGTATTTTGTAAAATATAAATACCTAACCAACTAATAAGGGTAATACCGCCCCAAAAAGCGCAGTTCACTGATGTAAATAAACTTTTTGGGGCAAGCGAATGCATTCACTATTCTTTGGTATCTTTTACAACTTGTCCTTTAATTGTAAGACGCACAGGTGATTTATTCACTGCATTGGAGTAAACAGTAATTGATTTTGTGAAATTGCCAACAATGCGTGTATTATATCGAACATTTATTGTGTCTGTTTCTCCCGGATTGATCGGTTTGTCTCTGGGCCATTTTGGAGTAGTACAACCGCATGAAGATCTAACATTGTTCAATATCAACGGCTTGGTTCCCGTGTTTTCAAAAACAAAAATACAATTTCCGTCACCATTATGAGGAATTTCGCCATAATTATGAACGGTTTTTTCAAATTCAATTTTTGGGCCGTCTTCATTGCCTTCCGATGGATCATTAAAGCCCACCGTTAATGCCAAAGCCACAAAAATACCAAGTGATAAGATTGATTTTTTCATGATTAATAAAAATATTTGGTTAACAATAATATTTATCTACCAAACAAAAGTAGTAATAAATAACCAAAAAAGTCTTTAATTTATTATGAAAAAATTGAGTGTTTATTCAATTATCTTTTTATTTGGTTCTACTGCATATTTAATGGAAGCCATATTGAGTATTCAGAATTCTAAAACAAACACTATTTTCACAAAAATTGCAGTAGTACCTTTTATTTTATGTTTAACCTGTATGATTCATAATGCAGGTTGAGAATAATTATTTAATTTTACACCGTTATTCATAAAACAAAAACGAACTATGACTATTTCTGCGACGTATGATCCATCTAAGATTGAGGATAAATGGTATCAATATTGGCTCGAAAAAAAAATTTTCCGCTCAGTACCTGATGAACGGACACCTTATACAATTGTAATTCCCCCTCCGAATGTAACCGGCGTACTGCACATGGGGCATGTTTTAAATAATACAATTCAGGATATTCTGATTCGGCGCGAACGTATGAAAGGAAAAAATGCTTGCTGGGTGCCGGGAACAGATCATGCATCCATTGCAACAGAGGCTAAAGTCGTAAATTTCTTGCGTGAAAAAGGCATTAAAAAATCAGACCTTACCCGCGATGAATTTTTAAAACATGCATGGGAGTGGAAAGAACACAATGGAGGCATTATTTTAGAACAGCTAAAAAAGCTCGGCGCTTCCTGTGACTGGGAACGGACTAAATTCACAATGGACGATGACATGTACAAAAGCGTCATAGAGGTATTCATTGACTTGTACCATAAAGGAAAAATATATCGCGGACTTCGCATGGTCAATTGGGACCCCCAGGCACAAACAGCACTGTCAGACGAAGAAGTAAACTACAAAGAAGTTAATTCTAAATTATATTTTGTCCGTTATAAAATCAAGGAAAATAACGAATGGGTAACCATAGCAACCACCCGTCCGGAAACCATTCTGGGAGATACAGCAGTGTGCATAAATCCCAATGATGAACGTTACAGGCATCTTAAAGGGAAACATGTTATAGTCCCGCTTGTGAATCGCGAAGTCCCCATCATAGAAGATGAATATGTTGACCCCGAATTTGGTACAGGTGTTTTAAAAATCACACCTGCACATGATGAAAACGACTACCAGATCGGCCAAAAGCATAAACTAAAAATTATAGATATTCTCAATGACGATGGCACCCTGAGCGACAATGCCGAAATATTCATTGGCGTTGACAGGTTTAAAGCGCGGGAATTAGTGACTGATCAATTAAAGGAAGAAGAACATATAATTAAAATCGAAGACTATATTAACAAAGTTGGATTTTCTGAACGTACTGATGCGATTATTGAACCGCGTTTGTCTATGCAATGGTTCGTGAAAATGAAAGAATTAGCAGAACCGGCATTAAAAAATGTAATGAATGGTAATATTCGCTTCTTCCCTAAAAATATTCAAAACACTTACAAACACTGGATGGAAAACATCAAAGACTGGTGTATATCCCGTCAGCTTTGGTGGGGGCAAAGAATACCGGTTTATTATGCACCTGATAACGCATTTGTCATTGCACGTTCATTTGATGAGGCTCTTGATTTGTTTCATCAAAAGGGAGCAAAATATCAAAAACTTACAATAAAAGATATCAGGCAGGACGAAGATGTTGTAGACACATGGTTTTCATCGTGGTTATGGCCAATTACTGTTTTCAACGGCATCCTTGATCCGGATAATGAAGAATATAATTATTATTATCCGACAGATGACCTGGTTACTGCTCCCGAAATATTATTCTTTTGGGTCGCCAGGATGATCATGGCAGGCTATGAATACAAAGGCAAAAAACCGTTCAATAATGTTTATTTCACTGGAATAGTGCGGGACGAACAACGGAAAAAAATGTCTAAATCACTCGGCAATTCACCGGACCCTTTAGACCTCATTAAAAAGTACAGTGCCGACGGAACCCGCTTTGGTATTTTGCTGTGTTCACCTGCCGGTGGAGATTTATTATTTAATGAAAATCTTACAGAACAAGGAAGAAATTTTTGTAATAAGATATGGAATGCATTTCGTTTGGTGAATAACTGGAATGTGGATGAGACAATCCAACAACCTGAAAGTGCCAGTGCAGCGGTTAAATGGTTTAACGAACAATTGAATGCCCTCTTAAAAGGAATTGAAGAAGATTACAGTAAATACCGTCTCTCTGAAGCATTGATGAAAATATACCGGTTTTTCTTTGAAGATTTTTCATCATGGTATCTTGAACTATTAAAACCTATAGAGAATAACAGGATAGATAAATCCAGTTATGATCAGACCATTGAATTATTTGAACAAATACTGCAAATACTTCACCCCTTTATGCCATTCATCACAGAAGAACTATGGCAATTGATCAGAAAAAGGGAAGACAATGAAAGCATCATGCTCTCTGAAATGCCGATATCAAAAGCACTGAATAATGAAGTATTACATCAATTCGATATAGTTAAGTCAGTTATAACTTCTGTAAGGAATGTAAGGTCTCAACACAATCTGCCTCGAAAAGAAGCGCTGACTTTATATGTAAAGACATCTCCCGGACAATACAACAATGAATTTGACCCGGTAATGTGCAAGCTGGGAAACTTATGTGAAATAAAATTAACTGATGATAAAATTGCAGGAGCCGCCTCATTCATTGTCAATGCAACAGAATATTATATCCCTTTAGAAACAAACATAGATGTTGAAGAAGAAATTAAAAAAGTTGAAGAACAACTGAATCACAAAATCGGATTTTTAAATTCTGTTATGAAAAAACTTGACAATGAAAAATTTGTCAATAATGCTCCTGAAAATGTAGTACAAAAAGAGCAAAAAAAACGCGATGATGCAAACAGGGAAATAAGCGTGCTGAAAGAACGGATTACATCGTTGCAGGAAATGAGTAAATAAACATATGAACCGAGCCATGACAAAAATTTTTAACACACACCCTCATGATTATTGAGGGTTTGATTATGTTGCACAAAGTCAATCAATTAAACTCATGGCGAGCTCCATATGACCTTTAAAAATCAAATTATAAACATATGAAAACAGCCGGATACATATTAGGAGCGGTGGTGCTTTTGTTGCTCGTTTATATAATATTACTTTCATTATATAAAGGAGATAGCAAACAAAAAGAGATTATTTACAAATCATCTGAAAAACAACTAACACCAATAGATACAATTCATATTATTTCCTGGAATATTGGTTATGCAGGATTGGGAGAAAAAATGGATTTTTTTTATGATGGAGGTGAACAGGTAAGAAGTACAAAAGAACACATGCATGAGAATATGAAACATATCATCTCATTTCTGCAAGGCCAAAATAATACGGATATATATCTTTTGCAGGAAGTTGATAAAAATTCAAAAAGATCGCATTACTTCAATCAGCTTTATACTCTAAACAAAAAGTTTTCAGAATATTATACTGCATTCGGCATAAACTATAAAACCTGGCATGTCCCTTTTCCGCTAAAAAAACCATTGGGGAAAATCAATTCAGGTTTGATGACATTAAGCCGCTATAGCCCATCAAAGGTAATTCGGCATAAGCTTCCGGGCAAATATGCCTGGCCTAAGTGCCTTTTTATGCCTCAAAGATGCATGCTCGTCAATCATTATACACTTTCAAACGGAAAAAAATTAATCATTATCAATACGCATCTTTCTGCGTTTGATCAGGGATCGCTTAAAAGGCAGGAAATGAATTACATTCAAAAATATGCTTTAAATATGTACAAAAAAGGCCACTTCATTATTATAGGTGGCGATTGGAATCAGGCTCCACCGCGTTTTCAATCAGACTTTTCAACATATCTGAAGGAAAAAGATGTGCAGCAGATTCCGGAAAAATTATTCTCTGATGAATGGCAATGGGTTTCTGATCCTCACACGCCTACAAACAGAAACCTGAAAGCACCATTCAACAAAAAGCACACCAAAACATCTGTTCTTGATTTTTTTCTGATCTCACCCAATGTAGAAGCAACACATATAAAAACGATTGATCTACAATTTAAACATTCAGACCATCAGCCCGTTGTGGCTTCTTTTAAGATAGCAGGATTTGATTAATAGATTAATTGATTGAGTTGAGTAGTTGAGTAGTTGAGTAGTTGAGTAGTTGAGTAGTTGAGTAGTTGAG
>CAZJWE010000087.1:0-10594 GCA_964549265.1 uncultured Bacteroidales bacterium
AATGCTTCGTCCAATGGCCATAGTGGTAATTGGAGGTTTGTTATTCGGGTTACTGTTGGTATTTATTTTTATTCCTGTGGTATATTTAATACTGTATGGGAATAATGTAAAAATAGCAATTAGTTCAGTATCTCCTGAAAAATCAAAATTCTAATCTCACGGTGGTCTGCTGTCCTAATACCGATTGCACATCTATACTTCCCTTATGCATGCGCATAATTTGCTGCGAAAGGCTTAATCCTATTCCCGAACCTCCTTTTTTGGATGTATAAAACGGGATAAATATTTTATCAAGATTTTCCGGCAAAATACCTTTTCCATTATCTAT
Organism: uncultured Bacteroidales bacterium; assembly: GCA_964549265.1. Classification (GTDB taxonomy): domain Bacteria; phylum Bacteroidota; class Bacteroidia; order Bacteroidales; family JBBRXJ01; genus CAYMKE01. The sequence goes on from CAZJWE010000087.1 coordinate 329, forward strand.
GACCTGAAGGATAACATATCCGGAAGGATTATCAAAAACTTTCACAATAATTTTTTTTGATTTTTTTTCTTTCACTGCATCAACAGCATTATTCAAAATATTTATCATCACCTGATTAAGGAGCTTTATGTCACCTGCTATTTCGTTTTTCGTGTTCCTGTACAGGATGTCAAATGAAATATTCTCCTGTTCAAAACGAGGAGATAAAAGAATGTTAAGTGAATTCATCCATTCATCCAATTGAACAGATTTAAAAACAGGTTGTGGTATTTTTGTAAGTGCCCTGTAATCATTCACAAAATGCATCATTCCTTTGCTTCGTTCTTCTATCACTTCTAATCCCTGTATTGTTTGCCTTATATCAATATCTGATATTTCTCTCGCAAATTTTGCTTTTCCTTTATTTTTAAAAAAACGCCCCAGCGTGTTGCTCAAGGATGTGACAGGGGCTATCGAATTCATTATTTCATGAGTCAAAACACGGATTAACTTTTGCCAGGTGTCCAACTGGTTTTCTTCCATTTCGGTTTTAATATCGTATAATGAATAAAGCCTGTATTTTTGATCGCCAAACCTCAGTACCACAACATTTACAGAGACCAATTGAAAGGATGTACCATTCAACAATTTTAACGAAAGGGGTTTGCCCGGAACAATTTCCAATAAAACATCATATAGATTTTGATTTTGTTGCTTCAATAATCTTACATGTGAAATATGTTCTAATCTCATTATTTCCAATGCAGCATTATTCACAAATACAATATACCCAGAAGTATCTACCACCATTAAACCAGTTGCTGAGTATTTTAATAATTCTTTATAAAATTTTTCATTATGTTCGCTTTTTATTTTAATTTCAGATATCATCCTGTTCATTTGATTCATGCTTTTATGCAAATTTTTCATGGATTTATTTTTAACATTCTCATTGAACCGGAGCATGGTATCATCATTTCGAACAGCATCAAATAAAAATATAAGTTTTTTTATATTTTTATTGAAACGAACCAAAATAGATACAGAAGCCAATATCCCGGAAATAACTGATACGCCAAAAATAATCCACTGACTATGCACAAAAGTCAATGTTGCTAGAATAGCGGTTATTATAAGAAATACCACGTTCATTATCATACTTTCACGGGATAACTTATAATCCATATCGTTTAATTTTATTGTACAATGATTGTCGTGTAATACCCAATTGTTCTGCTGCACTTGTAATGTTTCCCTGATGATGGTTCATCGTTTGTTCAATCATCATTTCCTCCATCTCCTCCAGTGATCTGCAGGGTTCTTTTATATTTTGTTCCCTGGTGCTAAACACAAAATCGGCGGGTTCCAATATATCTTTTTCAGCCAAAATCACAGCCTTTTCAATAGCATGTTGTATTTCCCTGACGTTCCCCGGCCAATGATACTTCATCAGTTTTTTAACAGCAGGAGCTCCCAGGCGAAGGCGTGGTTTTTGATATTTTTTTTTGTATCTGTTTAGAAAGAAAGAGGCCAGTAACTCTATATCCTCTCCCCTTTCCCGCAAAGGAGGAATCTCGATATGAATGGTGTTCAACCGATAAAACAGGTCTTCCCTGAATTGCTTCTGTTGTATAAGCTCTGTCAACCCTGCATTGGTTGCACTGATAAGTCTGATATCTATGGGCACAGGACGGTCTGATCCTACAGGAATAATCATACGGCTTTCTATAGCTACTAATAATTTGGATTGAAGCGGGAAAGGCAGGTTTCCAATTTCATCAAGGAATAATGTTCCTCCATGGGCAAGCTTAAATTTCCCAATCCGGTCTTCTTTTGCATCTGTAAATGCGCCTTTTTTATGTCCAAATAGTTCACTTTCAAAAAGGTTTTCAGGGATAGCACCCATATCAACTGTTACAAGCAATTCATCTGCCCTGTTAGAACGCCGGTGTATCTCCCTTGCAACCAACTCTTTTCCTGTTCCGTTTTCTCCTGTAATCAACACGTTAGCATCAGTTCCGGACACTTTTTCAACAAGTGTCATCATATTCTTCATCCCACGAGAATCGCCAATAAACATTTTTTGTGTTGTATTGATCTCTCTTTTAAGGCCTCTTTCCTGTTCTTTTAGTTTTTTTACTTCCATCCCCGATTGCCTTAATTTAAGGGTATTGTGCAAGGTTGCAAGCAATTTTTCATTTTCCCAGGGTTTTAATATAAAATCTGTAGCGCCGGCTTTCAGGGCTTTTACGGCCAATTCTACATCGCCATATGCGGTAATAACAATCACTTCAACAGCAGGTTCCCTCTTTTTAATCTCTTTCAACCAATAAAGCCCTTCATTGCCTGTGTTAACACCCGCCTTAAAATTCATATCCAGCAACACGATGTCTATCTCATGTTTTTTTAATTCTTCCGGGATCAGGTTCGGGTTTGAAATGGTAACAATAGTATTGAACTCAAATTGCAATAATAGCTTCAAAGCACTCAATACACTTTTATTATCATCTACTACTAAGATGTTTCCTGTTTTATTTTTCATTATTTAACCTTTATAATCTTTAAAAATGCTTTTTGCATTTTTTTATTTTCAAAGGTAAAAAGAAATATAAAACAAAATAAAATGTACAATATTTTGACACTCTATTGTCCATTTTTTTTACAGACCACCATACATAAAAAACCATAAAGCCATGATAATAAACGATTTAATAATTATGGCATGTAGATTGCAATTAAAAGGGGGTGTCCAAAAAGTCTCCGTGTTTCTTTGTGCCTTCTTTGTGTATCTCCGCGCAATAACTGTTACACAAAGGGTCACAAACTACGCACAATGCTTCACAAAGAAATTATTTGCAAAATAATATTCATTTTCTCGCTTTTTGAATACCTTCTTTAAAATAGTAAACAGATGAACCGAACCATGACCAAATTTTGAACACACATCAATATGATTATTAAACCAATCAGGTTGCACAAATTCAATAGATTAAACTCATGGCGAGCTCCATCTGACCATTAAAAAATAAAAAATAAGCAGATGAAAATCACATTACTCTCTTTCCTGGCATGCATGTCTTTTGTTCTCCGGGCTCAAAAAACCTGGTCGTACCAGGACTGCATTCGTTATGCACTGGAACATAATCGTGATTTGAAAAAAATAGAATACGCAACACAACACCAACAATTAACATTACGCGATGCAAAATTCAATTTTTTCCCTTTTATCTATGGAACAACATATTATGGTGAAAATCTTGGAAAAACCATTGATCCGAATACCAATGACATGATCGAAACCCAATTTTTTTCCAACAGTTATCAACTCAATGCTTCCCTGCAATTATTCAACGGATTTCGAAGAAAGAATGAAATAAAGTTTGAACAATACAACCTTAAATCCGGGCAAGCGGAACATGAACAAACAAAAAACCTGCTCATGTACCGTATTATTGAAACATATACAGAGCAACTAATCAATGAAGGTTTGCGTGACATCCAGAAACAGCAGGTTAATTTATGTGAAACAGAGCAACAAAAAATGAAAAAACTTATTGAATTAGGGAAAGCACCTGAAAGCGATCTGTATGAAACAGAGGCCAGGTTGGCTGATGCACAATTTCGGTTTACATATTATACCAACAGAGCAAAAGCTTCCATGTTTCACCTTAAAAAACTAATGAATCTTCCGGTTGATTCGATACTACACATCCAACACCAATGGGCATTTTCATCTTCATTTGATACATTGACATTAGACACTCTTTTTCAAAAAGCTAAACAAACCCTTCCTGCTATTAAGAAAGCCAATTACAAATTAAAAGCAGGGCAATATAATCTTAAATATGTGCGGGCCGGATTTGCTCCATCCCTATCATTATATTCAGGATGGAACACCGGATATTATGGAACATATAGAGATGAACAAGGAAGGATCATCCCATTCAAAAAACAACTCCGTCAAAACAGAAGAATTGATTATGGCCTGGCACTGTATATCCCGATCTTCGATGCATTTCATAAACGAACTCAGATTGAACAGGCAAAAACAGAAGTTCTTACACTACAAAACAACCAACGCCAGACCATGGAACTCCTTGAATATGAAATCAATGAAACGCTTTTGAATTGGGAGTCATTTGTGTCTGAATATCAAATGGCCAAAAAAAAAGAGACAAGCCAAAAAATGGCATATAAAGCAACCAAAATGAAATGGGAAAAAGGACTCATCAGCATTATTGACTATTATGAATCGAAAAAACAGTTAACCCAAGCAAAAGAAGAAACATTGAGTACACGTCTGAAACTATTTTTAAAAGAAAAAACCATTCAATTTTATTTAACCGGAACATTTTTATAAACATATGGATCGAATTATCAAAGACAATAGACGGATAAAACCAAAACATTATAAATACATTGCATTGGCAATAATCTTCATTGCTATCATAATTATTGTACTATTTCAGGATAATTCCAGTACGTTGCGAATAGACAAAGAAAACATTACCATTGAAAAAGCGTTCAAAGGGAAATTTCAAGATTACATACAGGTTACAGGGGTGGTTGAACCTATTTCCACAGTTTACCTGGATGCCAAAGAAAGCGGGATTGTGGAGGATATTCTGATAGAGGAGGGAAGCATGGTCAAACAAGGGGATGTGATAGTTAAAATGAGCAACACGAATTTAAACTTAAGCATTTTAAACAGTGAAGCACAACTGGCAGAAAAAGCCAATTTTCTACGTGAAACCCAAATCAACATACAGCAACAAAAACTTGAGCTCCAAAAAGAAATTTTACGCTTATCGCATGAGCTTCAACGCAAAAAGAGAATGCATGAACAAAACAATGCATTATATAAGGATGGGCTTATCTCAAAAGAAGAATTTACCCGAACCAAAGAAGACTATGCCTTAGCTAATCAATTAGAAGCGATCAGCCGAAAAAAACAAATACAAGATTCTATATTCAGGAAAAATCAAATTACAAAAATAAAAGCGAATCTGAATAATATGCAAAAAAACCTGGAGCTGATATACCAAAAACAGGAAAATCTTCACATCAAAACTCCTGTTGACGGGCAATTGGGAATGCTTGATGCTGAATTAGGACAGTCTATAAGCCAGGGACAGCGTGTGGGACAAATCAACGTGTTGACATCTTACAAAATCAATGCTGAAATTGATGAACATTATATAGACCGCATCCGGAAAGGATTAGAGGCTGCATTTAACCGGCAGGAGCATGAATATCAATTGGCTATCTATAAAGTATATCCCGAAGTAAGAAACGGCCGGTTTAAAGTCGATTTGAAGTTTACTGGTTCAATGCCTGATCACATACGATCCGGCCAGAGCTATCACATCAGCCTGCAATTAGGAGTTGCAAAGCAAGCGCTCCAAATTCCACGAGGCGTATTTTTCCAGGAAACAGGAGGACAATGGATTTTTGTGATTGCCAAAGATGGACACAGCGCCTTCAAAAAACCAATCAGCATTGGGAAACAAAACCCGCTTTATTATGAGGTATTGGATGGCCTTAAAAACGGACAAAAAGTGATCACATCAAGCTATGAATTATTTGGAGACTATGATAAACTTGTTTTTAAATAAAAATTATATTTTTAAGCTTACATTATTTTTAAAATTATACTAAAAATGATCAAAACAATCTCTTTATCCAAAGTATTCCGTACAGATGAGGTGGAAACAACAGCCCTGAATGAAGTGACAATACATGTGCAACAAGGCGAGTTTTTGGCAGTGATGGGACCATCGGGATGTGGAAAATCAACGCTGCTGAACATCATTGGCTTACTGGATAACCCCACGTCGGGCCAATACATTTTTAATAGCACAGATGTCTCAAAATACAAAGAAAAAAACCGGACAGACATCAGGAAAGGAAACATAGGGTTTGTCTTTCAGAGTTTCAACCTGATTGATGAGCTTAATGTATATGAAAATGTTGAATTACCCCTGGTTTATCTTAAAATGAGCAGTAAAGACAAAAAGAAACTGGTTGATGATGTGCTTGACCGGATGAAGATCAGCCACCGGAAAAAACATTTCCCCCAACAATTATCAGGCGGACAACAACAAAGAGTGGCAATAGCTCGTGCGGTAGTGGCCAAACCAAAGCTCATTTTAGCAGATGAACCCACAGGAAACCTTGATTCTAAAAACGGACTGGAAGTCATGAAACTGCTCACAGAATTGAACAAAGAAGGCACTACCATTGTAATGGTAACCCACTCAAAACGCGATGCGGGATTTGCACACAGAATCATTAACCTGTTTGACGGAAAAATCATTACAGAAGAAATGAAACATAGCATGGAAACGCTAAGCCAGGATTTATTGGAATTATAAAATAAAAAGACTATGTTCAATAAATTATTTTTAAAATGGATCATAATCGCTTTTATTATTGCGGTTCCGGTTAGTTGGTATATAATGAACCGGTGGCTTGATAATTTTGCATACCGGACTGCCATTCATTGGTGGATTTTCGCGATTGCCGGTGGAATTACATTCTACATCGTCATCATTACCATCAGTTGGAACTGTTTGCAAACAGCCCGGAAAAACCCGGTGGAGGCCATTCGTGATGAGTAAATTTAAAACAAATATGGCTTTCCCGATAATCTTTTCTTCCATTAAATATTTGGTGAGAAACAAACGGTATATTTTTTCCAATAGCTTCATTTTAGCTGTAGGTATAGTTGTTTACCTTTCTGTCAACAGTTATTTATCTATTGAAAAATCATATGATGGATTCTATCCAAATTCAAATAATATATATAGGGTAGAATACAATTTATTCGAAAATAAAAATTCTATTTATAAAAGTGCAAAAGTACAATCTGCTTTACATACCAAACTAAGCAAAGTACCAGGTGTAAAATCATCATGCAGAATGACATATGATTATCCGGTGGTTGTGTTCAAAAAAAACTCAAAACCATTTCCTGTTGAATTTTACTGGGTAGATTCAACTTTTTTAAATGTTTTTGGAATTAATTTAGTTTATGGAGACAAAAAAACAGCATTAAAAGAAGTCCATTCGGCCATCATCTCAAAATCTACCGCCCTCAAACTATTTGGAACAAAAAATCCTATAGGTGAGACACTTTATGTAAATGAGAGTATTCCTTTTACAATTAAAGGGGTTTTTAATGATCTGCCATACAATAGTCATCTTAAATATGATGTATTGGTAACCATTTCATCTGTAATTAAACTTGGATTTGAGCCTAACTTAAACAATACATGGGGATTTGAAAATACAACTACTTACACGCATTTGAATCCCAAAATACCAATAACTCAAATCCAAAACAAAATAGACAGTATTGCTAAAGAACATCTGAAACCGCATATTTTAACAAACCAATCTGTTTCATATACACTAAATGCCATCACAAATTTACATTTCACTGATTTACAAATCGTCAATGACCATATTCCAACAATAAACCTTACCATGTTAAATGTATTGATGATCATAAACAGCATTATTTTACTCATAGTAATCATGAATATCATCAATTCCAATAGCATAAAATACTTTTGCCGATTAGATGAATTTAATATTCGAAAGGTAAATGGAGCAAAAAAAGAACACATTGTAGCACATACTATAGTAGAACTAACAGGATTTTCGATATTAACAATGGGGTTGGTTGTGGTTTTATATTATATATGTATTCAACTATTATCTCAAATGCTCAATATTCCCTCACAATACTTCTATAATCAAATAAATGAAGTAATACCCTGGATTCTTTTAACATTACTTTTGATTATTTTAATAAATACATTAATCATTAATAATGTTAGTATCAAATATAAGGTTGCCAATTCAATTAATCGTAAAAACACAAATTCAATATTTCAGGAAAAAACCAGGAAACTATTGTTTATAATACAATTTTCTTTATTTGTCTTCATGCTGATTGTGCTATTCATAATAATCAAACAAATTTATTTTTTAAAGAATTCTGACTTGGGTTTTGAGCTTGAGCATAAAATTGCTGTGATGTGTCCTGTCACGTTAAATCTGCATCCTGACAGAAAACATAAACATGAATTATTCAAAAACAGGGTACAGCAGTTGGGCTTTGTTAAAAATGTGTGTGAGTCGTATTCATTTCCAGGAAAAACTAAGGCCCTTCATACATCTCAATTCAAGATTTCATCGCGGAAAAAAGAGTACACCATTATCTATTCAACTTTGCGTATTGATCAATATTTTTTAAACACGATGGGCATAGAATTAATTGCTGGTGAAAACCTAAAAAAAAGCATGAATAATAACAAAGTATTAATAAATGAAACAATGTCCAAAAAATTAGGTTTTGATATTCCTCAGGATGCTGCAGGAGAAATAATTTATCTGAATACACATAAGATAAAAATTATAGGAATAGTAAAAGACTTTCACCAATCAGGGTTTAAAACAAAAACAACTCCTTTGATATTTATATATAATAAAATTCCATATTATGGTTTTTTCACGTTTAAAATAACAGATAAATATTTTCATGAAAAAATATCAATGATCAAAGAAATATGGGAACAACAATTCCCAAATGATTATTTTAAATATATTCAATATGAAAATTATTATAATTCCATTTACAAGACAGAAATTCAATTCATTAAAATAACATCTTTTCTCATCATCATTGTTTTTTTGATGGTCTTTCAAGGAATAATATCAATATCAATCCTTCATACGAAACAAAAAGTAAAAGAATTAAGTATTCGAAAAGCATTTGGTGCCAAAATCAGTCAAATTATATATATTATTCCGCGCATGTTTATCAGAGACATTATAATATCTTGGTTGTTAGCCTCTCCTATTGCGTGGTTAACAATGAATAAATGGCTCAATACTTTTGCATATAAAACAAATTTAAATTGGTGGATTTTTTTTCTACCAGCAGTCATAATTATAATTATTGTATTGATAACTTCAAGTATGATAAGCCTTAGGGCAGCACGAAAAAATCCAATTGAGGCCATTCGTGATGAGTAAGCCAATATATAAATGAAAATTTTTAGGATATGTTTAAATACATTTTTTTAATAGCTATACGAAACATCTTTCGCGATAAACAATTGGCATTTGTCAACATTTCCGGGCTTGCCCTTGCATTTGCCGCATTTATTTTAATCAATCAATTTGTTGCATTTGAAAAAAGTTACGATAATTTTCATCCTGATGCTGAAAATATATACAGGATCATCACACACAGGCATCGAAACAGTGGTGTTCTTGAAAAAACTTCGCTTACATATTCTGCATTAAACAATCATGTCAAAACAGAATTGCCTGAAGTGGCCACTTCAGCCCGGATGCAAATAGATAATGGAGTCATTGCAAACAAAAAAAATGAAAGTTTCAGGACAAGTTATCACTATGTTGATCCTGAAATTATAGATGTATTTTCAATTCCTTTAATACGGGGTAACAGGAAAACATGCCTTGATAATTCTGGTGATATCATCATTTCGGAATCTTCAGCTAAACGCTTTTTCGGACATACAAATGTTGTTGGCGAGCATCTAAAAATGAGTGATTCATGGACACTTCAGGTGAAAGGTGTTTTTAAAGATATACCTGAAAATTCACATTTGGAAATTGATATGATGATTTCATGGGCTATTATAGATAAAGAATGGGGGGGATTCAATCATTGGGGTGAATGTCTTATTCACAATTATTTAAAAGTAAAAGATGAAACAGATACAGAATTATTGCAACAAAAATTGAATTCATTATTGAATCATAAAAACTTTAATGACCCAAGTATAAAAAAAGAAAAATTAGTACTCCAGCCTGTCTCTGATATTCATTTAAAATCCCACTTACAATCAGAACAAACGAACCTGGGAAGCAATAAAAATATGAACCTTCTGTTTTTCCTTGCTTTTGCTTTATTGGCCATAGCCTGGTTTAACAGCATCAATCTATATGCGGCTAAATCATTAAAAAAATCAGACAATGCCATTCACTATGTTGCTTTGAATTTCAAAAAAAGGAATTTGTATTCCCAATTTTTCTTTCAATTATTCATTGTAAACACAATTTCGTTTATCCTTGCTTTAATAATCATTTGGTTAATATATCCTGTCATGCTAAAACAAATGCTCCTGCCCAACTTTTTCTCCTGGAATGACTGGCTTTTTTGGTGGTGGTTTTTAATTATATTTTTAACAGGAGTCATATTATCATCAATATATCCATTTTATGTATTTTACAAAGGTTTCAGAAATT
>CAZJWE010000087.1:10604-13696 GCA_964549265.1 uncultured Bacteroidales bacterium
AAAACAAAAAAAAACAACGGATAAAATATTTGTCATCATTCAACTGGCAGCATCCATATTTCTTTTTTCGGGTTTTTTAATTGTTAATGCACAAATTAAATATATGAAAAACAAGGAATTAGGATTCAACAAACAGCATAAAATGATCTTAATTGGCCCGAATGCAGATACATTATTTTTTAACAGAGAAATCCAAACAACATTTCGAAATGAATTATCAAAAAGCCTTGGAAATAAAACAATTTCAGTATCAGGTGCCATTCCTGGACAAGAAATATTAAGGCGATATGATATTTGTGCTACGGTATTTGATGAAGGAAATATTGTAAGACTACAAGCAAATGATATTGATGAACATTTCATGCCTCTTCACAACATTAATATAATTGCCGGACGAAACTTTGATCCGATACAGTTTAATGAAAAAAAATCCGTTATTATTAATCTTAAAACATCAAAGTTATTAGGATTCGACTCACCACAAAAAGCTATCAGTGAATATATATACCGGAGGAATAACAGCAAATATAAAATCATCGGGGTTAGTAATAATTATCATCATCGGTCATCCCAATACACCCTATCTCCAATGATCTTTTTTTACTGGAAAGAAATATTCCCATGGATTCATATAGACTATTATACAATTCCGATTAATAGGGGGCTAAACCAACAAACCATAAAAAAAACAAAATTTATATGGAAAAAATTTTTTCCCAATGAACCATTTGTTTATTTTTTTCTGGATGAATATTTTAATAAGCAATACAATGAAGAACGAAAATTCAGTATATTTTTCGGTTTTTTTTCTGCCTTAACCCTAATCATTATAGCCCTGGGGATATTTTCTATTTCGATGTTCATGATCAATTCAAGAGCTAAAGAAGTAGGAATGAGAAAAGTCAATGGAGCTAAATCATGGCAGGTTCTGTTCATGATTCTCAAAGAATATCTTATCATGCTTTCTATCTCTATTGCATTATCAGTCCCTCTTTCAATATATGTCATGAACCATTGGCTTGAACATTATGCATATAAAATCACCATCAATCCTTTCTTCTATATTGTTTCCGGTATGTGTATTACCATTGTAACATTCTTAACTGTTACATTAGGCACATGGAAAACAGCCAATCAAAACCCTGTTGATAACATTAATGAGTGATAAAAATATTCATCTGTTTATTTTTTAATTGCAGCCAATTTTTCTATTTTTACGAGACCTTTTTTTACTCATATTCTGGAAAAGTTGTTTTTTGGTATTTTCTTTGTAAATAGAGATATAATTAATCAAATTTAAATCATAAACTAATGAAAAGTTTTCTAAAATATTTACTGGCAACAATAGTAGGAATGTTAATTGTATTTGGTATCTCTGCGCTTATCATGATAGGAATCATGACAGCAGCGATGCAATCCGTAAAAACCAAGCAGGTAGAAGTTTCGCCCAACAGTGTACTCAAACTCAAACTAAATAATCCTATACCTGACAGAACGTCAAACAATCCTTTTGAAAACTTCAATTTTGAAGATTTTTCCCCAAGGCCACAATTGGGCCTCAATGATTTGTTAAGGTCTATTGAAAAAGCCAAAACAGATAACAATATTAAAGGCATTTACCTCGACCTTACTATGGTTCCTTCCGGGTTTGGGACTATTGAAGAAATACGGAACGCATTACTGGATTTCAAATCTTCAGGTAAATTCATCATGGCATATAGCGAGGTCTATACCCAAAAAGCATATTATATTGCTTCCGTTGCAGATAAATTATACCTGAATCCTCAAGGGACATTAATATTTAACGGACTGCAAACAGAAATGGTTTTTCTTAAAGATGGCCTGGATAAATTAGGCATTGACATACAAGTGGTGACAGGGCCTGATAATATTTATAAATCGGCTGTAGAACCATTAACCCGCAACCAGATGAGTGAATACAACAAAGAGCAAACGTTCAGATATGTCAATGTATTATGGAGCCATATGCTTGATAAAATCTCCGAATCACGTAACATTCCAACCAATGTGTTAATCAAAACAGCCAATGAATTTAAAATCCATCCAACACAAGAATTAATATCAACAGGATTGATCACAGGATACAAATACAAAGATGAAATCATCAGTGAACTAAAAAATGACCTGGGAATTTCTGATGACAAACAAATCAAAGTTGTTCAACCATTTGACTATCAAAAAAACAAGGTTAAAAAATATACTACAAAAGATAAGATTGCAGTCATTTATGCCAATGGTGAGATGGTGCCCGGTGAAGGAGATAATGAATCAATGGGAGCAGAAAAAATATCACGATCACTCAGAGTAGCAAGAAAAGACTCCAGTGTAAAAGCCGTTGTGTTAAGAGTCAATTCTGGTGGAGGCAGTGCCCTTGCCGCCGAAATCATCTGGCGCGAAGTAAAACTCACTGCAGAAGCCAAAACCATGATTGTTTCAATGGGCAGTTATGCGGCTTCCGGCGGTTACTATATTGCCAGTGCTGCCGACACCATATTATCCTCTCCATCAACCATTACAGGGTCAATCGGTGTATTTGGTGTCATCCCCAATGCCGGTGAATTATTAAACGATAAACTCGGAATTCACTTTGACAGGGTAAAAACAAATAAACACAGTGATATTTTTTCGATTGAAAGGCCTTTGAACCCCGAAGAAATTGAAATCTTAAACCAGGCAATCACGCATACATATAATATATTTTTAACACGTGTTGCAGAGGGCCGGAATATATCAAAAGAAGCTGCTGATGAAATCAGCAGAGGAATTGTATGGATTGGTGTTGATGCCAAACGACAGGGCCTGATAGATATGTTTGGCGGATTAAACAAAGCCATTACTGTTGCCGCAAATAATGCCAATATTAAGGATTACAAAATAGTCGAATACCCCCAACGCAAAACGCCTTTCCAACAACTCATAAAAGGAATTCAAACCAAAGTACAAACCAATCTTTTAGAAAAAGAAATGGGGACCATACATTACAAAAAATACACCGAACTCAAACGCATTTTAAATAAAGACTATATTCAGACATCATTACCTTTTCAACCGGTTATTTATTAAAAAATTGG
>CAZJWE010000088.1:0-13405 GCA_964549265.1 uncultured Bacteroidales bacterium
AATTCCCTGAAACCTTTGTTAAAACATATAATGCCAACACAAAAAAAATTGACCGAAAAAATTTCAGAGAATTTATTATAGTAGATAAATAATCACGAACAAAATGGGTGTTAATTTGAGAAATTCCCGGACAAAGACTTAAAAGCCTCTACCATACTTAAATTTCATCTGTTTGTTTTTGTTCTAAAAAAAATGCACTACCTCTACACTTTTTAGAACCTAAAAATGTAGCATATTGCAATTTTGAAAGCAATACCGGACTCCAACAAATTTTTGTGGCCAATAAACCAACGAGACGCTGTTTCCATTATCAAAGAATCGTTTGAAAATAACACAGAGTGTACATTGCATCAGCAGTTACTCAATTATTACAAAAAATTTCTTTGCACAGGAGGAATGTCGCAGGTTGTTAGCGAATATATTGATAAACAAGATTTTGATTATGTTTCGGTAATCCAAAAAAATATCATCAATGCTTACATTGCTGATATAGCAAAATATGCTACACCAGACGAAACAGTGCGTATCATGGCTGTTTTTAATAGTGTCCCTGCACAACTGGCAAAAGAAAATAAAAAATTTCAGTACAAAATAATCAAGTCAGGTGCACGCGCTAAACAGTACGAATTAGCATTGCAATGGCTAAAAGCATCTGGCATTATTATATATTCTCCGAAATTGAATGAAGGAAAACTATAATTATGTATTTATCTCGAATAATAGAAAACCAGTTGGGTATCGCCTTGAAAAACAATCCGGTTACAGGAATTATCGGGCCACGGCAATGTGGAAAATCAACCCTTGCCAAAAAAATGCTGACGCATTATACCAATGTGGTGTATCTTGATTTGGAACGGCCTTCTGATTTACAAAAACTTACCGATGCAGAATGGTTTTTTACATCGCAAAAAGAACAACTATTTTGTATTGATGAGATTCAGCGAAAACCGGAATTATTTCCACTTATCAGAAGTTTAGTGGATGAATGGGGGCAAAATGGTAAATTTTTAATTCTGGTATCTGCAAGTCAGGATTTATTGCGACAAAGCTCAGAATCGTTGGCCGGACGAATTTCATACATAAATTTGACCCCATTTTTGTGGGAAGAAATAAACACCACAAATAGTCTTGATGACTATATATCCAAAGGAGGGTTTCCTCGCAGCCTTTTATCCGGTAATGATGAGGTATCTTTCAAATGGCGAGAAGACTTTATTAGTACATTTTTAGAAAGGGATATTTTACAATGGTCGGGCTTTTCAACAGACACCATGAGCAGATTATGGCAAATGCTTGCACACATGAATGGACAGACAGTAAATTATTCTGTATTGGGAAAGTCGCTTGGTGTTAGTAATGTAACAGTTCGAAATTACATTGATTTGTTACAAGGCACATTTATGCTGCATACCCTGCCACCTTACATGTCAAATGTGGGTAAGCGTATGATCAAAACGCCAAAAGTGTACATCGCCGATTCGGGATTAACCGCTTGTTTGCTCCAATTACAAAACTTTGAACAAATTATGGGGAGTCCTGTCATCGGTTCGCTCTGGGAACAAATCGTTTTAACCAATTTAAATGGCCATTTTCAATCGGCACAATTGTATTTTTATCGTACAAGTGCCGGCGCCGAAATGGATTTTGTGATGGAGTATAAAAACAAAGTATTTGCCATCGAATGCAAATCCAGCGTATCACCATCTTTAACAAAGGGAGCTTTTAATGCAATAGAAGATATAAATCCTTCTGAAACCTTTATTGTAGCACCGGTAAATGAAGGATGGCCTGTAAAAAGGAACATCCGGGTAGTTTCTTTAATGGAATTGATTCGGAGTATCCCACAATAAATAAAAACCTGCCTTCGGCAGGTTTACGTGCCGAATGGCATGCAGGTAAGCTCTGAACTCGGAACTCATATCTCATCGCGAGCCATCCTCTCTTCACTCGTGCGTCATCGCGAGCGAAGCTAATCTTTTTTATCAGGGTACTATTTAAAGTTTTTTTCCTGCGCTCCTGCTAAAAAAACGGACAAATGTGGAGTTGAATTCCATAATTTTCATAAATTTGTTGAAGTAGGTGTAGATGTAAAAACAATACAATCGCGGTGATGTGAATTAGCCCCTTAAACCATCGGACTGAAATATAGATTAAAATCTGTACTTTTATGACCATGAATAAAAGAAGTTTTAAAAATTATACTTCTTTTAATAGTGCCTTTGGGCTTTTTTTTCAAATTTTACACGGGCCCCGGCACAAGCATGGGTACACAACCACCTCGGTGGTTTTTTTATGTTTTGTTTTGTTCGTGTTACTTTGTGAAGCAACTTTGTGAAACGTTGTGACACAGTTTCTACTTCATAGTCATTACGACGAAGGCGCTTCATTAATAATCAATAACGTTGACTATTACACAGAGAACCTCAAAGTATTCACAAAAATTACAAAGAAATTTTGAAATAGAAAACTTCGAAAAGCTGGCTTTTGTGCTTTAATGATTTTGTGGCAAAAATTTTCTTTTAGGAAAGCCTCATTTGACGATCATTATTCATTAGGCAAATAATAATACTCTCCTGTTTCCGGTTTCCTGTGAATTGTAATGATAATGCTGTCTGAACCTGTGCATCCTGTTCCCGGATTGGTCTCCACAACCTCCAACCCGGTTGTGCTGGAACCACCAGTAGTGATTTGATTCCAGTCAATGGAAATGCTATCCGGTGCAATATTGGTTACTGTACCCAACGTTGTTGAATCAAGTGTCCATACATAATTATTTCCGGGTGTTTCGGCTGTATAGTAGTATCCTGTTGTAAGTGCACATACCGGATTGTCAGCAGTAATATCCGGAGCCGGTGTCGGATGAACAAGCAGGGTCAGCGTATCATCCATCCATGTATCACATCCTGTGGATGTATCAATGGCAATGATTGAATAATCCCCTGCTGTATTCACAATGCCCATCATAATGGAATCATTGTCTCCATACCTGGAGAATGCTGTTAATGTATCATTCCTATAAACATTGTAACGCGTTTCTATCTCCGAATCAGACAGGTATAAGCCTTCCCCTGTGTCTCCTTCACATATTTCCCCGTCATCAGTCAGGTTTACGGTATAAACCGTTGGCAGCGGATGCACAGTAATTGCACTAGAATCGTAAGCTACACGTCCGCTTGGGAATGTATAAGCATAGGTGATATAATGTGTTCCTGCACCTGCAACAGCCGGATTAAAGGTGTCTCCTGATACTCCCGGCCCTGAATAGGCTCCTCCGGCCGGATTTCCCTGTGTAAGAATCATGGGTGTGGTATCCAGGCATACATCATCAAAGTCATCAATACTCATCGGGTCATTGGGATCCGGGCCTCCGTCATGATAATTGATATAGAATTCGGAATGGAAATAATTCACATCAAATTCCACATAATATCCATTTTCATAGGTCCAGTGTGAGATGGATTCCGTTGGGTTGTCATTGATGAATCCATACACCGTATCATTATTATTGGGTGCATCATTGGCCAGGGTGCAGTCATCATTCGCACCATCGTATTTGGTTACCTGCAGGTCGGCGACTGCCGACACATTCGGGTCTTCATTCCTGAGGTTCACATATTCCGTATTAGTAAAGTACAATCGTAAGCTGACCGGTGTGGTAAAGTTTTGAAATCCGTGTTTGGGTACAATCCAGAAATTCCGGTCGAGGTAATAATCTTCCAGTACATTGTTCGGGTCCTGCCTTACAGCCCCGTCATTCACATAAAACCATATTTCCAGTGTATCCATTGCATTGCCATTGTCATTAATCCCAATCACAATGTCTCCACCCAGGCCAATTTGTTCCCATTCCCCGGTGCCGGAAGAAGTGAATTCACCTGCTTTTATGCAACTGTCACGGGTGGCTGCCCTGTCGTAGATCAATGGTGTACATCCGTCATACATAAAATCAGCGCCATCATTCCGGTTGCCTTTATGAATTGATGAGACAGGACAGCTTGTTCCGGTAGTATCCATGGAAAAACCTGCTCCTGTACCACCTTTATAAGTCAAAGGCATATCGCAATCCGAAGTGTCTATGATAAATCCGGCTCCGTCTGCTGTACTTCCCCGGTATAATGAGACAGGTACACATGTTGTGCCTGAGGTATCTGTTGAAAAACCGTTTCCTGTGCCGCCTTTGAATACACTTGTCCGGGTAGAACAGTCGTTATTCAGGGTATCATGGCTGCATCCGTCATCTTGTGTTCCTGTGTACACATTGGTCACAGTACAGGTGCTTAATGACGTATCCATGTGGAAACCATCACCATCTCCACCTTGTGTATAGAGCAGTATATCACATATATTGATAATGGTGTCATCACTGTACCCATCCCCTGTAGATCCGGCATAACTATTTATCAATGGGCAATCCTGGAGCGCTGTATCGGAAGCATCCCCATCGCCTGAACCACCTCTGTACAAGCATCCATTGATGATAAATGTAACCGAGTCTTTAATAACCTGTTGTGCTCCCAACAGGTCTGTAATGGTGTCTGTAACAATCACAGTATATTCTCCTTTATCAAGGCTGTCAACCTGTATTGATTTGGACGTTGTGGTAACCGGGAAACCGTCTAATGAGGTTACGTCTTTCCAATCCACAATATAGGGCCCGTCAGACCCCCAGTAGGGCCTTTCTTCGAGAATATTGAGCGTGGCAATGCCCAGGGTATCATTCGTTGGAGTGCATACTAAATGTCGGTTTACATGCACTTCAAAAACCAGGGTATCCACCATACAGGCAATGTTGACTTCATCTTCTGCCCCGTCATGGGTTGATCCTTTAAAGATATCAGTTGTTGTGCAATGGGATGATGCTGTGTCAATAGAAAAACCATGCCCGGTGCCTCCTTTGGTAAAGGGCAGGAGGTGAGAACAATCAAGAACATCTTGTGCCTGGCTGTGCCCGTCGGCCTCATTGCCACGGACAATGACATCCGGGGTGCAATTGGAAACCGATGTATCAATAGAAAACCCGTGTCCGGTTCCGCCATTTGAAAAAAGCCCGGCAAAGCATTCATTCATAATGGAATCACTATCATATCCGTCATCCTGTGAACCGGTATACACGTTTACAGTACTGCAGGTACTCTGAGAGGTGTCCCGTGAAAACCCGTTCCCGGAACCTCCTACTGTTGTCATATAATTCCGGCATGTATTGGTAATGCTGTCCTGATCATGCCCGTCGTCCTGTGAACCGGTGTATATTTGAAGCACAGAACAGGATGATCCGGATGTATCGCGTGCAAATCCATTGCCTTGCCCGCCAACACAAAAATAGGTGTATTCGCAGGTTAAAATGTCATATTCACAAGCAAATCCATCCAGTGTTGTTCCTTTATGAATTGATGTGCCCTGGCACTGATGAATGGCCGTGTCAACAGCAAACCCCTGGCCACTGCTCCCACGGGTATAAGGACTGTATGCGTTATCACATGCATTGGCAAGTGAGTCCACATTGTATCCATCGCCTTCCGAACCTGTATACATTTGATCATAATTACATTGTTTGGTAACTGTATCAAACGCATACCCCTTACCCTGTCCGCCCCTGTATAAACAACCGGCAATATTAAAGTTCACTGAGTCTACACGTGATGCTCCATCGGTTATAACAACGGTATAAAGCCCCTCAGGTAGTTTATCAAGGGTATCTGCATAATCAGGCCTTGTGATGGTACGAATCTGTGTTCCGGATGAAAATCCTTTGTACCAGGTATATGTAAAAGGAGGTGTAGCAGAATATTCCGGATTGCTGGTATCTGCAATGGCCGAAGCCATGGCTGAATCGCCTGTTACACAATCAATATAACTGATAACATCGTAATTGGGAATCAATGTGTCAATTTGACAGCCAATGCTGTAGTATTGACTGAATCCGTCATCTTGTGATCCTTTGAAAATAGTTGTGAATGGACAGTAAAAATAAGAAGTATCCTCACTAAATCCCTGTCCTGTTCCTCCTTTGGTATAGACAAAAGCAGCCTGGCATTCGCTGATGATGCTGTCTGTGCCATAACCATCATCATAGGTGGCTGTGAATATATTTATCAGATCACATGTTTTTTCTTCGAATGCAGACGTGGTGCCATGCCCGTTTCCTCCATCCCATTGTGCTCGTGAAATAAGCATATTGGATAAAAAAACAAGAAAAAAGATGATATAGTTTTTTAATATCTGCATTCATTAATATAAATTCAATTTAATATATAGTTTATTTATTGATGTATCTGCCGCCCCGGCCACCTATATTATAGCTTCTATCATTGTCAGTAGGAGACCATCCCCATCTGTCAGAAATTGAGAAATCGCTTGAACTTGTTAAGAAGGAATTCCCACCTTTAAATATGATGTGATATCTCGAATCACCGCTACCATCCGCATCTTGAGGCCATGTGCTTACATTTGCCCTGGCTGTATTTGTGAGGATTCCATCTCCTGATATACCATCAAAATCATCTGCATCCGGGGCATTGTTATTTATCCATAACAATGTGATCACCGGATCTGATACATTTCCGGCCATTTCATAAACTCCGTAATATCCAGCTCCTGAAGTGTACCTGTTGGAAGTGTCGGTGCAGGCAAATCCACACCTCATGGGCCCGCGTACGGATGAGTTATTATTGTAATTACAAATCCCTTCTACTCCCAAATTCGTTGCCGTTTCTGTAGGAGTCCCTTCATTTGCAATGCCTGTTACTTCATTGATGGTGGTATTGCCCCAGGGTTTTTGCTCTGTTCGTCCAAACGGCTTTTCATAAGGGCCGCGACATGCCTTTTCATATTCCTTTTCAGTGATGGGCCTCAAAGCTGCCCAATCCAAATAGGCCAATACATCTGCTTTACTGATGTAATTACAAGCAATGGTTCCACCATCTTCGTTTTCATTGTAACTGAGGTCTCCGTCATAATCCATATAAAATGTCACGGGTTCGCCGCCTGTCCCAATAACAGTAGGGCAAACAATGGCATTTCGATAAGACATGGTTTGGGTATTGGACATCACATATTTATTTGACACAGTGGCTTCATCCTGTGCTATATCTGCTTCAACCCGGTAATCCTGCATACTGCGGCTGAGGGTATTCAGGAATCCCCTGTATTGATCCTGGCTCATTTCATATTTCATCATCCAAAACCCCTGGTATCCATTGGGATAATTGGGATTGATGGTAATGTTCTGGCTGGCATCAGCAGCTAAATTTTCGCCGTTATCTGTACTATAGGTCATATTGGCACTATTTATTTTGAATTGATATGAGCCGCCCTGTGCATCATCATAAAATCTGTTTCCACTAATCCCATCTCCCAAATAAAAAGAATCGGTGGGCACATACACCATTTCAATGGCAAACACCTGTATATCGTAGGTGTTGGCCGTTGCATCTTCAGCGGGTGAGTGCTCTCCTGTGCGCCATAACAATGAGATGGAATCGGCAATCACATCGCCTTTTCGTGTTCCGGGTTCCTGGTAAATGAACACCCCCATTCCCCGGTCTGTTCCGCTTATATCTGTCAGCCCGGTTTGGCAGATCAGGCCAACAGGATTCCCGTCTACGGTAGAACTGTTTATGGTATGCTTCGTGGAATCGGTATCCAGCCATGCATGTAAATAGGCAGAAGGGCTACCGGTTTGTTTTTCGAGGCAGTCCCTGTATTTCACAAAAATCCATACCCCGTCATAATTATAGGGTTCTTCACTGTCTTTGCGCCAGCTATGGTCCCATTGCAGGTCAAAGCTGATGCGTGCACTGTCGCCATCTATGGCTGTCAGTTGGGTATTGCTCACTGTTACATTCGATGCCACAGCTGAGGTCATCAATGAGAATAATAGAGCCCCTGTGATGAACAGGTGCCTGGTACAATATGTTTTGTATGCCTTCATGATATATGTTTTTATCATTGGTTTATTTATTATCTGTAGTCAGTCCGTCCGCCTCTGCCACCATAATATTGATTCCGCCCGTCTGTATTGTCATCAAATTCGCGCCAGTCATACCTTCTGGATACACGCAGGTCATCATTATTATCATTCCAATGCCCGCCTTTAGAGATGAAGCGGTTATGGTCATTGGTACCGGAAGCTTGAGGCCAGTGAGTAACATCATGCTGTCCGTCAGATGCTAACATGCCATCGCCGTTTTGTCCGTTGAATTCACTGCTGTATCCGGCATCGGTGCCCGGGTCATAATACACTCCAATATAAGGTTCTTCTACATTTCCTGACAGGTCCATGATACCATAATAGCTGCATCCGGCCTGCACCCTGTTGGTGTTGGCAGTAGCAGCAAAACCAACCCGCATGGGGCCACCTGATTCAAACACGCCGTCGTCCCAGTTGGCTGATCCGTCACTTTCTGAATTAATGGCACGTTCACTTGGGGTGCCGCCGCTTACAATACCTCCCAGTCCGGTCAAACTCACACTTCCCCAGGCATATTCTCCCTGCACCGGGTATTTGGTCCCGCGGCATGATTTCTCGTATTCAAATTCTGTCATGGGCCTCAATCCTGCCCAGTCAAGATACGCCATTACATCGCGTACCGAAAGGTAATTGCAGGCCAGTCCCAGGCCGTCATTGCTTTCATTGTAATTATTGTCAGCATCCAGGTTGCAATAAAATTTATCTGTCCTGTGGTCACCCTGCGGGTTCAGGATAATGCCCTGCCTGTATAAAAGGCCCTGCGAAAAGGTGCGGTTGCACATCACATAACTGGCTTCTGTAATGGTCTCCAGGTCTTCATTAGTCCGTTGTTGGGCCTGGGTGGCAGAAAGGGTGTTAAGAAATTCGGCATACTGGTATTGGGTGATCTCATATTTCATAATCCAAAAGGCCTGATAACCTTTTGGAAATGTAGCAGCAATATCATCTTCCCCGTCATCTGCATACGATAATTCATCATAATTGGTACCCGAACCATAGATGGCATCTTCAGAATTGATCAGGAACGGCTCATCCGCACCTGCTGAATCATGAAAATCGGTATGCGCTGTATTTCTGTCGCCAACATAAAACGCACCTTCCGGGACATTCACCATCTCTATGGCATACACATTGACATCATAATCGGCGCTGCCGTCTATTTCAGACATGGCTGTGCCCTGGGCTGCTTTCGCCCATTCGAGTTGGATGGATGAAATGCTCACATTGGTAGCTGAATCCACATCTTCTCCAAGGTAAATAAACACTCCAATACCTCTGTCATCACCACCAATATTGGTTGTATCGACATAATGGTCTATTAAAGTGCCACCGTCATCATCGGGTACTGTGTGGTTTGTACTCGTAGGATCAAGCCAGGCATGATAATATATTTTTTCATTGGGATTGTCCATGTACTTTTTTTCGCATTGGCGCACCTTAACAAACACCCATACCCCGTCATAATTATAAGGCTGGGTAGAAGAAGTCCGCCATGAATTCTCCCATGAAAGGTCAAATGTAATGGTTGTATTTCCATCGTAACTAACATTGGAAACGGAAACATTATTGGCTTTTAAATGCAGGCATGAAAAAGCCAGGGCAAATAAGATAATAAGCGTTTTCATATTGAAAATGGTTTTATGTTTGTTCATTTGTTTTAATTTATTATATTCATTAAGTTGTTTATATGTTAAGGTTTATAAAGGGCAAATTGTCTCCCTCCCAAACTCATCTCTCACACTTCACACTTCACACTTCATACCTCATACCTCATACCTCATACCTCATACTTCATACCTCATACTTCATACCTCATACCTCATACCTCATACCTCATACTTATTTATGCACATACCTGCATCCTCGTCCTCCCGAATATTCATACCTGTTATTATTGGTATAAGCGCCTTGTTCACGGGCAGAGATATGTAAGTTTGGTTCATCTGTTTCTGTCCAGTGTCCGCCTCTTGAGATAAATTCATCATTTCCGGCACCACTTCCATCGCTTCCTTGTGGCCATCCTGCCTGGGTTGCATTTCCGGTGACATCGTCAATGACACCGTCTCCTGCTTTCCCTTCAAAATTATCGGTTGCAGTGGGGCCTCCATAGCGGGTTCCCATTGCTACTTCATGCACATTGCCGGATAGTTCAAACACCCCATAATATGATGCGCCGGCAGAGTAGCGGTCTTCTGTGGTCGTTTTGGCTGCAAACCCGCAGCGCAAAGGCCCCTGAACAGAAGCATGGTCATTATATACGGCAATGCCTTCTATGTCTCCTGCATTGGAATACGTTTCAGTAGGCAGGCCTTCATTGCTAATGCCTGTTACCTGGGTGATATTAGAGGAGCCCCAGGCTTTCAGGCCGGTTGCTCCAAAGGGTTTTTTATAGGGACCATGGCCTGTTTTTTCATATTCAAATTCTGTCATGGGCCTCAATCCTGCCCAGTCAAGATACGCCAGAATGTCAAATCCACTCAGGTAATTGCATGCAATGTTGGCACCGTCAGCCTGTTCATTGTAACTTTGGTCACCGTCATAATCCATTTTAAAAATTATGGGTTCGCCTCCGCCTGAAAAGGTTGGCGGGCATACTATGGCATTGCGGTTTGACATGGTAGCAGAGTTTGACATCACATAAATGTTGGATGTTGAGCTTTCTGTTGTGGCCAGGTTGGTTTCTGTCCTGCTGTCTTGTGCTTCCCGGCTCAATGTATTCAGGAAACGCATGTATTGTTCCTGTGATATTTCATATTTCATAACCCAGAGTGAATCATATCCAATCGGAAAGTTATTGTCTAAATTCGGAGACCCTGAACCCGCTGTGAGGCCAGCATAATCACCTCCTGATATTCTAATATCCAGATTATTACCAGTTACATAAAAAGGATAATCGCTTCCTTGTGCAGAGTCATAAAAAACTTCTGTTTGCCAGGTATGGTAGCCATCGCCTACATAAAACGAATCTGTAGGAATGAATACCATTTCAATGGCAAACACCTGTATGTCGTAGCTGTTGGAATTGTCGAGCCCGGTGTGCTCGTCAAAATCCCATCGCAGGGTTACATTCCTGGCTGTTACATTGCCAACAGTGTCGCCATTGGGCAGGTACAGAAAGACACCCATGTACCTGTCGGTTCCTCCAACATCAGAAATACCGGGTTCCAGTTCAAGATCAGTGACAAAATCAGTACCGCCTACATTAATGGTATCTGTGCCCGAATCATGGTCGGACAATGTCTGGCTGAGATGGGCATGCTCGTAATTACCAGGATTACCACCTGCTTTTTCGAGGCAGTTTCTGTATTTAACAAACACCCATACCCCGTCATGGTTGTAAGGTTCTACATTGTCTTTTCGCCAAGCATAATCCCATGACAAGTCAAAAGTGATTTCGATGTCATTGTCTACATTGGCCTGGCTCATATTGGTGATCTGTACATTGGAACCAAATAACAACCCTGTACTCATAGAGAGGATTAAAAGGAATACGGTGGTTTTTTTCAGATGATTCATTGGTTTGATATTTTAATGATTATAATTTACTCATAATTGTATGTTTATTGTTTTATCTTCCGCCCCTGCAGCCAAATTCGGAATCCCTGCCATCGCAATTGGTTTGGTATTGGTCATAGCGCATCCTGTCAGACACGCGCATTCTGTCCGAATTTCTGGAGTATGAAGCACCCCGTGCAATGAACTTATAGTGGTCTGCATTGCCTGTATGCGAAGGCCAGTCAGATACATTATGGTATCCCACGCTGTCTATTTCTCCATCGCCTGTGCCTCCGGTAAATTCCATCGGGAAAGAATTATCATGGAAGGCGCCTATACAGGGCTCGAATAAATTGCCACTCATTTCGAGCACACCATAATAAGTTGCGCCGGATAATTTTCTGTTGGAAGCAGCAGTAGCAGCAAATCCACAGCGCATAGGGCCGCCACTGGATGATCCGCTATAATTGCTTAACCCGTTTCCACTGTTGCTGGCCACTTCATTGGAAGCGCCTGCATTCAATACACTGGTAATGGCTGTCACTTCGCTTGATCCCCATGCATGTTCACCGGAAACAGCAGCATTGGGGCCCCTGCATGCTTTTTCATATTCAAATTCGGTAATGGGCCTTAATCCTGCCCAGTCAAGATACGCCAACACATCCCGGATAGATAAATAATTGCAGGCAATTCCTGCACCGTCACTGGCTTCATTCATGTTGTCATCATCATCATAGTCCACACCAAATTCCTGGGTGCGGATATCGCCGGTGGGGACAAATGCCACAGCGCTTCTGGCGACTACATTGCCATTATTTGTAAGCACAAAATATTTTTGATTGAGTGTTTTGATTTCGGTTTCTACTCTATTATATATCTGTTCTTTGGTCAGAGTATTCAAAAATTTTGCATACATGCCCTGGCTTAACTCATATTTCATGATCCAGAAAGCATCATATCCTTTGGGGTAACTGGCGCTCAGGGTATCGCCTGTAGCATCCGTGGTATCTATTTCGCGTTTGTATGATCCGGACACTGTCAGGCTGTTTTCACTCTGCAACTGAATATCATTGGCTGTTCCCTGTTCTAAAAAGCTGTATGTGCTGGTATTATTGTCGCCCAGATAAAAAGCCCCGGAAGGGATTTTCACCATTTCAATGCCAAACACCTTCACATCATAATTGGCTGTGGAATCTATTGCTGTTATTTCTCCGGCCTGAACCAGCTTATCCCATTTGATGGTAACATTTGTGGTAATGGTGCCGGCACCACCAGTTTCATACCTGTATACAAAAATGCCCATGCCCCTGTCATTTCCACTGATATTGGTTGTCCCTACTTCAATACTCATGGAATCTGTACCTGATTCCGTTGCCCGATGATTGGCAATACTGGTGTCCACCCATGCATGATAAAACGGGCCGGGAGCCATGGTATTTTTTTCATGACATTCGCGGACTTTTACAAACAGCCATACCCCATCATAATTATAGGGTGGGTCAGCATCTCTGCGCCAGCTGTTTTCCCATCTTAATGTGAATGATACTTCATATTGTGTGTTGTTATATGACACATTGGAAATGGATACATTGTTGGCATGCATTTTCTCAGAAAGAGGAAAAAGGAAAAAAGCTGAAATAAATAAAAAAAGGCTGTATGTTGATACTTTTGCCTCTATACCTGCTTGAATTTGCAAAATACGCATTATTATATTATAAAATTAATTCATAAAACTTTATTGTTTATTAAATATATAGTAATTTATATATGTTATTTTCTTATACGCCAATTTAAAAAAAAAGGTTACCAAAAATTACAGCAAATTTAGTGGAACCAGAATCTTTTTAGAATGCAGAAGTTAAAATAAGAAGAATATCTACTTTAAGAAAAACAAAGAAGAATGAAAAACAATGAAAGCTTGACATTGCTCTTCTAACTTCT